>JAGQZQ010000015.1 GCA_020435415.1 Flavobacteriales bacterium | reverse complement strand
CGCTTTGAAGATAACAGGACGAAGGTGCACCTGTCCCGGTATCGCAATGATCCGGGAACCTTCGCCCAACACCTCGGTATTACCATTTACAGACTCAATATAACTTCCCATGCAAAGTGGTCAACGCGTCATTAACAAAACAAAAAATCCCGCCTTCCAGCGGGATTTTTTATTATTCACTTAAGTCATAAATCACTACTCCATCATCACCGGCCTCACGAAATAACCATCCTCACCTGATACCTTCAAATGATAGATACCCGGAGGGAGATCCAATGACAAGCCCAACGTCATATCACCCGAGATCAACTGCGGATGGCGGTACATCATCTCTCCCAAAACATTGTACACCTCCACCTGCACAGGGCCATTAAAGCCACGCAGGGCCACATGGAATGCGCCGTTTGCCGGGTTCGGATAAATGTTTAACCTCTGTTGTTCCGCCGACAACTGATCCACCGCTGTGATTACAAACGGATCAGAGACACTTGTGCAGCCGTTGGCATCCGTTACCTCTACCGTGTAGTCACCATTCTGAACAGGTGTATATGTGTCATTGGTGGCCCCACCGATCGGGTTGCCGTTCAGGTACCACTGGTATGACGTGTAACCGGGTATGGTCGTCAGGTCACCACCTGCCAGCGTGATCACCGGTTGAGCCGGGTTGGTATGGATGGTCCCCGTAACCGTTGTTGGCTGACTGCTGCATGTCTGGATCACCTCCCAGTCATAGAAATAGTAGTAGTATCCTGTAGGTGTCGATGCATTGCTGGCCGTGATTTCCACCACCCCGTTAAGGGTGAACGGATATCCCGGATCCTGGTTGTTCCGGTAAAGATCCACAAGGGTACTGCTGATCTTCATAAAATATCCCATGCCGACTTCCATATCAAAGTTCAGCGTTACCCTGCTTTCACCTGCCGGTACATTCACATCAATGGTGTGTATCACATTGCCGCCATCAGCATCAAGTACCTCAATGGTGCGGTTACCGGCCGAACCTGCAAACACTTTTACGGATGCCAGGGTAAATGGTGAGCTCACATCAAAGAATATCCCCTGAGCTGATCCGGATGTATAATAACCTCCCGTTACCAGGTTGTTGTCGGGCGGACCGAAATTCACGGGATCCAACGCCACCGAACTCACCACGTAATAATCGGCGGTGGCAGAAAGCACCGGTGTTGTATATGATGTTCCGGTTGTCAACAGGTTGCCCCCGGAAGCCGCATCATACCATTTGAGATTTCCCTTGCCAGATGCGGTAAGTGTTAAAGCAGACGCCCCACAGGCATCATCCCCGGTGACGGAGGTCACCTCCGGGATGATCACCGTCACATCGTTGTTCTTCACGATGCTATCGGTTCCATAAGTTCCGCTTACCGTTAAAGAAACGGTGTATGTGCCATCTGTAGCATAGGTATGACTTGGGTTCTGGGTGGTAGAGCTGTTGCCATCCCCGAAATCCCAAAGCCATGAGGTCACTTCATTTTCAGACTGGTCCGTAAAGTAAACGGTGGCGCCGCAGGTGGAACTGCTGATAAAATCCGCAATGGGTGGCTGGGTGTTGATGCAGTCCGTGCTATTGGTGCCAGTGACCTTTTCAATGGCCACAGCGCGACGCCCCTTGCAATTGTCCGGACCCAACGCCCTCACCGATACCCAATTCCCCACTGTAGATGGCGAGGTGATGGTAAACTCTGTATTGGTCGTGGTGCCTTGTGACTCCATGTATTTATTACCCAATAAAAAAACCTCATAGCCCGTGGCGCCTGACACGGCATTCCACTCCAACACAAATGCACTGCTGCAACGTTTGTTGATGCGCAGATTGGAAGGCACAGCAATGTTGTAAACATCTTGATCACTGGTATCACTTTTACCACTTCTCGAAACACGAATCCTCATTTTTCCGGTAACGGTGGATGGCACCGTCCATGCATAGTAGCGCTGCGACCCTGACACGCTGGTAGAAATATTGCTCCAGGAGGTTCCTCCGTTTGTGGAATACTCTAATGTAAAATTGCCGCTGGTTCCCCAGGCGTCCCATCTCAGATATACTGTTTCACCGGGCACCAGAGGGTCATTCCCGTTAGGATAGGTTACTTCAATATTGTCTTCGAGGAAGGTCCATGATACGAAGTACTCTTGTGGACCGGATGGAATCTGATAACCATTTACCGTTACAGTATATGTTCCTGCAGCCGGGTTATCCAGGGTCACCTGCTCCATATTATTCCTGCGGTCCTTCCCCCGGGTCGCATCCGCATCAAGAGCGGAAGCACTGTTGGTATTTGTTGACAATGTCCAGGGGTCATAACTCGTCCCTCCCGGTGTTTTCAAGGTCATATCAATATCGTTGATCAGCGCCACACTCACGCCGGAAGCGGCAGCCGGGTCCTTCCAATATACCATCACCTTTACCTGCCCCACTCCGGAAGGAACGGTGATCTGATGGGTAGGACTTTGTCCTGTTGATACCGTACCACTTGCATACTGATTGTTTTCCAACACACGAACCGCGCGCAGCGCATTGATACGTCCCCATCCGTAAATGTAATCGGGACCGGGGTTGCCCAGATCATCTGCGGTATTCAACATCACCCCTTTGAGCAATCCAAGCTTGGGATCCTGGTTGCTGTTTAATGAACGAAATGCAGATATCAACGCAGCTGTGCAACCTGCTACCCCCGGACTGGCCATGGAGGTACCACTGATGGTAGAATACGTATTATCCGGATAGGTAGAAAAAACGCTGGAGCCCTTTGCACAGATATCCGGTTTGATGCGGCCGTCCGGTGTGGGGCCGCGACTGGATGAACTTGCAATTCCATCGGTCCGGCTGAGGTTGCCCACCGCAATGGTATTCTTAGCGGCCTTATAGCCACCGGTAATATTGCCCCATCCTGAACCCGCACCGAGTCCACAATCGCTGGTTCCGCTATTTCCCGCTGAGAACACATGGTAGATGGCGGCATAACTATTCACTGCAAGATCTGCAGTTCGCGCACTACCGTCATACCCCGCACCGCAGGTCTGGCCCAGGGAATGGTTGGTCACCCGTACGCCGTAAGTATTGTATAAAGATGAAAGATTGCTGCTCACATCGCCGTGACCGCTGGATGAACGTATGTCTACCCCGGGGGCCTGTCCACGCCCTTCCGGATCCAGGTTTCCGGCACTGCCTATGATCCCTCCCACATGGGTGCCATGCGTTTCGCCGGAACTGCTTGCGCCCGTTAACCTGCCTTCAAAGTCGATATGCTGTGCATCCATGTAGCCTCCGTCACCTACATTCACGGTTACCCCGCTGCCATCATAGTATCTTCCTCCACTCCATAACTGTTGAAGGCCATTCACCCTATGCAGGGTTGTGCCTGTCATATTTTCCAGCACAGGCGGCGCGGGAACAGATTCCAGGTAGGCGGTACATGGCCAGGAAGCGATCTCATATATCCTTGAAATATCCGCCTCAATCTCTATCAAAGAAGCCGCTTTATCCGCATCAATAATCCGCACACCCTTTGATGTGAGATATGTCGCAACGATATCGTAACTGAGATTCGCGAAATAACCGAGTTGCAAAGCGGCTCGGCCATCCGGACGTTCGGCATGAGGAGGCACGGACCCAAGGGTAATATCCTTGTGTATTTTAAGATGAGGCGCTACGTCGAGAACAGCACGAACGGAAACATTGTCCAGGGAAGACCACTCAAAGCCCTGCGGTATGGCCATATAATAAGCCATGTTGGGGATATAGTTGATCACATCCACACCCTTTGCCCTTAGTGTTTGCAGCTGAACATCGGTGGGAAGTGTATAAAACTGAACGATCTTCACTGTCTTCCCGGCAATCAGATTGGATGATGCCTCATTCAACCTTCCTTTTGAAAAGTTTGCACTGACAGGCGGAGTAAAGGTTTCCGCATCAAACAACAACCGGTAATCCGACTGAGAGAACAGGGGCATGGTTGCACCCAGACAAAAAAGAACGACCATAATCAGCCGCGACATCGCACGTATCGATTTCATGACAACAAGTGTTATTGCGACAGGTCGCCGATTAAAAACGGGATAAGCTAATTATGGGAGATTGGGTGTTTGTGAACGGCCATTCCACGCACACCCCTATTAACAAATATAATTTTTCTTATCAGCAAAACCAAACCTGCCTCCCGCTCCATAGATTCGCATTTGCGGGGATCAATGCGTATATTGCCTTCTTATAAGGAGGAAACCTTCCGTGAGAAACCTGAAACTGATTCATGGCAAATACCTGGTGATCGCACTGGCATTTATGTTCAGCGCGTGCCGCCCGGATCTAGACAAGACGTCGTGGGATGTAGATGTGCTGGCCCCCCTGGTGAAGTCCAGCCTGAGCATTGAAGATCTGCTGACGGATACCCTGTTGCAGGAAAATCCCGATCAGACCATATCACTGGTATATGAGTCGCACCTCTATAATTTTGTGATGGACTCGATGTTCCGGATGAAGGACACCACCTTTACCTACAATGTCAAGCTGCAAAGCATTGAGATGGGTGACCGTTCCCTTCAGTACCCGATTACACTCGGTCAGATCGCCCGTGAGACAGGAGGTACCACAGGCGCGGTGATCCTGGCATCCCACGGAAACAACCTTGCCGTCCCCCCGATCACAGGAATATCATCGGGAGACATCGCCATCGACGCCAATTCCATATTCGAATCAGTCACCCTGATCGACGGATGGATGGATATCATTCTGGACAACCAGCTTCCGATCGACATCACCAATCTCACCTTTGAATTAAAGAACCAGGCCAACGGTACGGTGATCGCTTTGAAAACATTCCCGCTAGTTCCGGCCGGACAAGTCGTCAAGGACTCGGTGGACCTCGCAGGCAAAACGGTGTATGGAGACCTTTTCGGAAAGATCGTCAACATGGACAGCCCAGGCAGCAATGGCGTTCCTGTACCCATCGACACCAATGATGCCTTGATTGCAACAATCCTTGTCCGGGATCTGAACCCCTATTCCGCCACTGCGGTTTTCCCCGATCAGGACATAGTAAATGAAACCCAGAACATGGTCCTCGAAACCGCCAATGGCGTTGAACTGAATTACCTGATCATCAGGGAAGGGTTTGTAAAAATTGATGTGGTGAGCACATTGCAGGATACCCTGCGTTTCGACTACCAGATTCCCAGCGCCACATTCCAGGGCGTCCCTTTTAAAGTCCAGAATAAGATTCCACCTGCCCCTCCGGGAGATACGTCCAGGTTCTCACGACTGTATGACTTCAAGGGTTATCGCCTGGACCTCACAGGTCAAAACGGCGATACGGTGAATACATGGTATCAGTCATTGATAGGGCGGATAGATTCCACCGGCAATTCCACCACCTTGTCCCTGAACGATAGCTTTTATGTGGATGCCGGTCTGATCGGTGTCATACCTGAATACGGATACGGTTACCTGGGCCAGGATGTCTTTGACGTAGGTCCTGCCATCACCGAGGTGGATCTTTTTGATAAAGTCACTGCCGGAACCATCGACCTGGAAAAGATCAAGGTGAATATGGAAGTGAAGAACAGTGTGGGTATGGAAGCCGACGTGGTGCTGAAATCATTGAAATCAAGAAATACCCGTACCGGAAATGAAGTTGCCCTCAGTGCCGGCATCATCGACAGCCTGGTCACCATAGGTCGCGCCAGCGATCACCCGTTAACGCCGGTGATCAAGAATATCAATGTGAATGGACTCGAAACATTGATTGAGAACCTGCCCGATGAAATGGAGTACCAGATGCGGCTGCGCATCAACCCGAACACACCCAAGCCGGCACTCGGCGCAGGCACCGACTTCATATACAATGATCACGGCATAGAAGCCAGCATGAATATTGAGATGCCCCTTAGCTTGTCGGCAAACGGTCTCACCCTTTCAGACACAAGTGATTTCGATCTGGGAGACAAGGGCACGGAAACAAAAAAGATCAAAGACGGCATCTTCACCCTGCTCGTGGATAACAGCTTTCCTTTTGATGCGGCACTCACCGTAGAACTGGCCGATGCGGGCGGAAATGTGATCGATACATTGTTTAAAGGAAGTCCTGTAAATTCCGGCCTCCTGGATGCCAGCCTGCGGGTCAGTGACAGCCGCCGTACCAAACTGGTATTGCCCGTCAGCGAAAGCAGAATGGATAACCTCTATGATGCTACCCAACTTTTCATTAAGGTGGCATTCACCACTGCTGGGCAGCCAAACAAGGTAAAGATTTACAGCACCTACCGCATCGACTTTACCCTGGTCGGTGATTTTAATTACCGGCTATAAACAATGACCCACCCCATCTTTTCTAATAAAATGGCAAGAAGAAAAGGGATTCTCTTCCTCGTAGCATTTGCGTTTACAACCCATTCCTTCTCTCAGGCACCCTCCTATTTTCCTGATGTGATTGACCACAAAGGCAATCATGTGGTTCTGGGTGATGTTGGGTATCAATTGTCGTCCAACGCCATTACCACACAGTTCGGCATGGCCTTCATCAACGGTGAATATATTGACTCCACACTGAAGGATCGTGTAAAAGACCGGTTGGCGGATGCCAACCGGTTGGGCGGGAACTTTGCAGGTGGATTGGCATACCTGCAAAAAGACAGCCTCTTCGGGAAAGCGGGTCTTGGCGGGATGATACGGGCCCAATACCGCGTTATTGCCAATGCCGGTTTTACAGACGGGCTTTTTGAAACGGTGATGTACGGAAACAAAAGCCACGCCGGGAACACGGTGGACATGCATCGGTTTTCGGTGAACTATTTTGCATTCCAGTCACTGTCATTCGGTCTTGCAAAGAATTCCGGAAAGAGCAGCTTCGGAATCAATCTCTCTCTACTGAAAGGTCTTCAGCACATGAATGCCAATACAGAGCGTGCTGATTTCTTTACCCATGCAGACGGGGAACAGATTGATCTGGACCTGGCCATGACCTACCATGAATCTGACACCACAGCCCCTGACTTTTTCTCGGTGAATGGTGTAGGCGGAAGCATGGACCTCTTTTTCGAAAAAAGATCGGAGGCAGGCAACATATGGCGATTGGAAGTTGGTGACCTCGGCATGATCCGCTGGGTGGGTGGTGCCGCCGGCAGCTACGACATCGACTCACTATACGAGTGGAAAGGATGGGAAGTGAATGACCTCTTCACCTTGAAAGACTCGATCTTCGACGGCGCAGCGGAAACAGACAGCCTGGTGAATGCCTGGAAGCCCGACAAAGAAAAAGGCGCCTACATTTCCTGGCTGCCTGCCAGCATTCACCTTTATCATACCAAATACCTTAAAAAATTGGAAGGCACGACCATGACCCTGGGTCTCCATTATTTCAACAATGCCAACTACCTGCCTTATGCCTATATGGGTTGGGAGTATAAGGTAGACGAATCTTTTAAAGCCGGAGCACGGCTTGCTTATGGAGGCTATGGTCAGCTTCAGGTAGGACTTGCCTTCGGTATTGACTTTGGCGGTGGGTTCATCGCCAGGGTGCAAAGCCACCAGTTTCTGGGACACCTGTCGCCCAAATATGCGACCGGACAGGATCTGCATTTCAGTTTGTCCAAATCATTCTAAACATGGATTACGCTACGCTCAAACTGGAGCATTTAAAACATACCGATGCCGGAAACTTTCTGCTCATGGCAGGCCCCTGTGTGGTAGAAAGCGAACCACTGTGCAGGCAGGTCGCGGAGCAAATGCTGGAAATCACCGACAAGCTTCAGATCCCATACATATTCAAAGCTTCCTTTAAAAAGGCCAACAGGTCCCGACTCGACTCTTTTACCGGCATAGGCAACGAAGAAGCTCTCGGAATTCTTAATACGATCAGGGAAACCTACAGGGTACCTGTCGTGACTGATATCCACAGCGAGGCAGATGCAACGTTTGCGGCAGAGGTAGTTGATGTATTACAAATCCCTGCTTTTTTGTGCAGGCAAACAGACCTTCTTGTTGCTGCTGCAAAAACCGGAAAGGTTGTCAACATCAAGAAAGGACAGTTCCTGTCGCCCGGAGCCATGAAGTTCGCCGTTGACAAGGTCAGGGATTCCGGCAACAACCGGGTCATGGTTACCGAGCGAGGCACTACCTTCGGATATGGAGATCTGGTGGTGGACTACCGCGGCATCCCCATCATGCAGCAACTGAATGTACCGGTGATCCTGGATGCGACACATTCATTGCAACAGCCGAATCAGGACAGCGGTGTTACCGGTGGACTACCTCACCTCATTGGTGTGATGTCAAAGGCCGGTATTGCAGCGGGTGTGGATGGACTGTTTATGGAAACCCATCCTGACCCGTCCAAAGCTTTGTCGGATGGAGCCAACATGTTGCCTCTGGATCAAATGAAAGATCTGCTGGAAAAACTGGTCAGGATCAGAAAAGCCCTTTGATCAGATCGTAAGCACTTTGTATTCCGTGCGACGGTTGCGGGCCCTTCCCTCTTCGGTGTCATTGGAGTCAATCGGCTTGCTGTCCCCGTAGCCTTTGGGTGTAAGCCTGTTTACAGCGATCCCTTTCTCCACCAGGAAATCCACTACAGCCTTGGCCCTGCGTTCAGACAAAAGTTGATTATCTGCCTTCTGTCCTACGTTGTCTGTATGACCGGATAGCTCAATGGTCATGGTGCGGTGCTCATTGAGAAAATCCGCCAGCTTCTGCAACTCCGCCTTGGACTCTTCCCTTAAGGTATAGGAACCGGACTCGAAGAATACGTTTTTCAGGATGCCATAGCTCCCGGGTTCGATGGGCTGCATGGGCACTTCCATGTTGAACGGCTTGTCTCCGTCCTTATCCTTCAGAGAGAAATTCTCAGAGTAAAAGAGAAAGCCATCCCTGGATACGTTCAGGGCATAGTTCCCATTGGCGGGCAGGCTTACCAGGAATTCCCCATCCTCTTCAGAAGAATAGGACTCAATGACCGGCAGTCCGCTATCCAGGTCTATCAGTTCGAACTTTGACCCTAGTGGTGCTTTGGTCTTCTTGTTAAATACATGCCCGTTCACAAACGTCACAGGGTCCGGCCTTACACCTTCATACAACGGGAACCAATACAGGTCAATTCTACCCTGCCCTTCCCCCGGGCGTTCGGATGCAAAGTAGGCGATACGGCCATCAGGACTTACAATAAAACTGGTCTCATCCGAATAAGTATTGATCGGATATCCCAGGTTCACCGGCGTGGTCCATTCACCGTTGGCATCCCGCCTTGTAATGAAGATGTCGCGGCCACCCATACCAGGATGACCGTCGGACACGAAGTACATGGTTTTCCCGTCCGGATGAAGGAAGGGGAACATTTCATTCATTTCAGTGTTGATGGTAGGGCCCATATTGAACGGCCCTTTCCAGATGCCGTCATCACCTTTCACGGAATACCATATATCGGAAGTACCCTTTCCTGTACCCCCTTCTCTGGTGCTGGTATAGTATAATGTCTTCCCATCCGATGCAAAACAAGGATGCGATTCCCATGCAGGAGAGTTAACCGTTTGCCCCATATTGATCGGATTGCCCCAGCCATTGCCCCGTTTGCGGGCACCGTATATATCGCAACTTCCCATACCGCCGCGTTTGTTGCATGCCGTATAAAATATATACTGGCCGTCCGCTGATATACATTGTGCGCCTTCGTTGTCCGGCGTATTGATGGGTGGGCCCATGTTACGCAGTGGTGACCATTCCCCATCTTTCCAATAGCTTATATAAAAATCTTCCTGTACGCGTTCCTTTACCTTTACCCCGTTCTGATCGTAGATCGGGTCATAACGACGCATCGTGTAGATGAACTTCTTACCATCAACGGTGATGGTAGGTGAATACTCGTCGTTGTCCGTATTGATATTCGGCCCCATATTGACCGGGGAAAATGGCACGGGGTTTTTGATGGCATTCTCTGCAAAAGCACATGAACGCAGCAACCCTTCGGCCTCGTGCTTACTTGGTGGATGGGCTTTGGGAAGATTTACAAAACGTTCGAGGTAGTTCTTTGCGGCTGTATAGTCGCCATCCGCCATTTCAACCTTACCCAGATTAAAGTACATATCAGGATGAAAGCCGGGATCAATAGCAATGGTTTTTTTGTAGGCATAAATGGCTTCCTTCCAATCGCGGATCTCCATATTCACATCACCTAAGAGCGCCCATGCTTCTACAAAGTTTGAATCGATCTGCAGGCTTTGCTTAAGTTCATTGATGGTCTTCAGGGCAAATTCATTCTGGTAGGACCGGCGCCAGTTCATGTAGAATACACCAGCGGCTTCATAACGTTCAATAGCCCGTTTGTTCTTGGTTGAATAATCGCGGTTTTGTGCACGTAATGTTACCGGAGCAACGAGCAGGCACATCAACATCATATGGAGGATCCTTCTATTCATACCAACCCTAAATTGCAACGAAAACCGGGCCAGGGTTATTGGCATACGAACAAATATAGCAAAAGGCTGCTTCAGGCGTAAATTGCTTTTTGGGATGCCAGCAATGTATTCTTGAGCAAAGAGGCGATGGTCATGGGGCCTACGCCACCCGGAACCGGAGTAATGAAGCTGCACCGTGGCGCAACCTCGTCAAATTTGACATCGCCTTTGATCACATAGCCTTTGGGTTGACTTTCATCCGGTACACGGGTAATGCCCACATCAATCACTACAGCACCCTCTTTAACCATATCCGCACGGATGAACTCCGGCTTACCCAGGGCAGCAACAAGGATATCCGCCTGGCGGCAAATGCCTGCAAGATCTTTGGTTCGGCTATGACAAAGTGTAACGGTGCAGTTCCCCGTTGAGGTAGGTTGTGACAGCAGAATACTCATAGGGCGACCCACGATATGGCTACGTCCCACAATCACTGCGTGTTTCCCCTGGGTGGAAATCCCATACCGTTCTATTAACTGGATAATTCCGAATGGTGTGGCTGAAATATAGGCCGGTAAGCCCAGCACCAATCGCCCCAGATTAACGGGGTGAAAGCCATCCACATCTTTTTCGGGTGCAACGGCTTCGGTAATCAGATGTTCATTGATATGCTTTGGCAACGGCAGTTGAACGATGAACCCGTCAATATCCTTATTATTGTTCAGGTTATTCACATGATCCAGCAGTTCTTTTTCCGATGTGGTATCCGGAAGGCGTATCAGGGTAGACTGAAAGCCGGCCTTCTCGCATGCCTTTACCTTTCCTGCCACATAGGTTTCACTGGCGCCATCGTTGCCAACCAGGATTGCTGCCAGGTGGGGGATTTTTCCTCCTGCCTTCTTGATGCGCTCCACTTCAGCGGCCAGCTCTGTCCGTATCTCCTGGGCGGTTTGCTTTCCGTTGATAACGGTGGTGGTCGGACTGATCGTGGTCATGGGATGTAATATTAACGTTTAGGCATTCTGGCCATCATGCGGGCCATCTGCGATTTATTTGACATCATCTTCATCATCTTTCGCATCTCTGTGAACTGCTTCATCAGCCGGTTCACCTCCTGAATACTCGTTCCGCTTCCTGTGGCAATGCGTTCCCTCCTGCTGCCGTTCAACATGGACGGGTCACTCCGTTCGGCAGGTGTCATAGAACGGATAATGGCCTCGATGCCTTTGAATGCATCGTCATCGATGTCTACATTCTTCATGGCCTTGCCCACACCGGGGATCATACCCATCAGGTCTTTCACATTGCCCATCTTCTTCACCTGCTGTATCTGATCAAGAAAATCATTGAGATCAAACTGATCCCTGGCGATTTTCTTCTGCAACTTTTTCGCTTCGGCTTCATCGTATTGCTCCTGTGCCTTCTCTACCAGGGAAACGATATCACCCATCCCCAGAATACGGTCGGCCATCCGTTGCGGATAAAAGACATCCAGGGCATCCATCTTCTCACCGGTACCTACAAACTTGATCGGCTTATCCACCACATAGCGAATAGAAAGTGCTGCTCCACCGCGTGTATCACCATCCAATTTGGTAAGCACCACACCGTCATAATCCAGTCTTTCGTTAAATGCTTTGGCTGTGTTCACTGCATCCTGACCTGTCATGGAATCCACGACAAACAAGGTCTCTGAAGGCTTGATGGCTTTCTTGACCTCCGCGATCTCCTTCATCATTTCCTCGTCAATGGCCAGGCGCCCGGCGGTATCCACAATCACCAGGTTACATTGATTGGCCTTTGCGAAGTCAATACCTTTTTTTGCAATCTGTACAGGGTCCTGATTGCCTTCTTCGGCATAGACGGATACTCCGATCTGCTCACCCAGCACTTTTAACTGGTTGATTGCAGCAGGGCGGTACACGTCGCACGCGACCAGCAAAGGCTTCAGGGATTTCTTACTTTTCAGATGATTGGCAAGCTTTGCAGAGAATGTCGTTTTACCGGAACCTTGCAGTCCGGCGATCAGGATAATGGCAGGACTGCCTTTGGTATTCACATCCACAGCCTGGCCACCCATCAGGGAAGCCAATTCATCATGGGTGATCTTTACCAACAGCTGGCTCGGAGAAACTGCAGTCAATACTTGTTCCCCCAGCGCTTTGGTTTTTACGGTCTCCGAAAACTCCTTGGCGATTTTATAGTTTACGTCGGCATCGAGCAGGGCACGCCGGACTTCCTTCAGGGTCTCAGCTACGTTGATTTCGGTAATCTGGCCCTGCCCTTTAAGGACCTTAAATGCTTTCTCTAATTTCTCCGATAAATTCTCAAACATGACTATCTGACTCCTTATACATTGTTTGCTGGATCGCAAATATACTACATCCTGTCGGGCACTTCAATTCCTAGAAGATGCATACCATCGTTAATGGTATTTCGTACCGCATCTGCCAATGACAGTCGCCACAACACCTGCTGCCGATCCTCGGCCTTCAGTATGGGGCATTCATGGTAAAACTGGTTAAACTCCTTGGCCAGGTCGTAAACATAATTGGCAACCATGGCCGGGCTTAACAGTTTGCCGGCTTCATGCACGATGTCACGAAATTGAAACAATATCTTGAGCAGGCTACGCTCCCGTTCTTCGAGCGCCGAAGGAAGTCCGGATGCGTCCCAGGGCTTCAGGCCTTCTTCATTCCCTTTACGCAACACCGAGGCGATCCGGGCATGGGTATATTGAATGAAAGGTCCCGTATGTCCATTGAAATCGATTGACTCTTCCGGGTTGAAAAGCATCTTCTTTTTCGGATCCACCTTCAGGATAAAATATTTCAGGGCTCCCATTCCGATCCGGTAGAATAGCTGGTCGGCCTCATCATCTTCCAGTCCTTCCACCTTTCCCAATTCCATTGTTTTCTGCCTGGCGGTATCCACCACTTCGGCAATCAGGTCATCGGCATCAACCACTGTTCCCTCCCTGGACTTCATCTTGCCCGAGGGCAGGTCCACCATGCCGTAAGACAGGTGATAGAGGTTCTCTGCCCAGGCATAGCCCATCTTTTTCAGGATGAGTGAAAGTGCTTTGAAGTGGTAATCCTGTTCATTTCCCACCACATATATGTGTTGATCCAGATGCCCGGATTCGAAACGCTGAATGGCCGTCCCGATATCCTGGGTCATATATACCGAAGTACCGTCGGACCGCAACAACAACTTTTGATCAAGGCCATCGGCTTCAAGATCCACCCAAACGGATCCATCCTCCTTTTGATAAAGCTCTCCACGTTTCAATGCCTCTTCCACCTTTTGTTTTCCCAGGAGATAGGTATTTGACTCATAATAGGTATCATCAAAATCAACCCCCATCTTTTGGTAGGTGATCTCGAAGCCATCGTATACCCATTGATTCATGGTTGCCCACAGTTTGCGAACCTCTTCGTCACCCGCTTCCCATTTGCGCAACATTTCTCTCGCTTCCTGCATCAGGGGCGCTTCCTGTTCCGCTTCTTTTTCTTCTATTCCCCTGGCAATACGGTCTGCCACCTCCTTCTTCAGTTCCTGGTCAAAGCGAACGTAGTAATTACCAACCAGCTTATCTCCTTTAAGATTTACTGAATCCGGCGTTTCGTTATTTCCCCATCGCTGCCAGGCCAGCATGGATTTACATATATGGATTCCGCGGTCATTGACCAGGTTCACCTTTTTCACATCGTAGCCGTTGGCTTTGAGAATTTCAGCAACCGACCATCCCAGAAGGTTGTTCCGGATATGCCCCAGGTGCAGCGGTTTGTTGGTATTGGGAGAAGAGTACTCCACCATTACGGACTTACTTTTCTTTGTTCCCCGCCACCAGTCTGCATTAGCAAGATGTCCGGCCTCATTGATCCAGAACTCATCCTTAAGGCTAAGATTAAGGAAGCCTTTCACAACATTGTAAGATGCGATCTCATTGGTCATCTCAACCAATTGATCCCCCAACATGCGGGCTGTTTCTTCCGGACCTTTTCCGGAAAGTTTAAGAAAAGGAAAGACCACAATGGTCCAGTCTCCTTCAAACTCCCTGCGGGTATGTTGAAGTTGAATGCCGGGGAGGGTATCGGATTCACCGAAGAGGTTTACCAGGGCCTCCCGGCCCTTGGTTTCTAGTATTGATTCAATGCTCATGGTTGGTCAGGGCAGTTAGGAGCACATCGTAAGCAGCGGTAGCCATGGTCCGGTCTTCTTCAAAGGTGGGATTCACCTCTGTTACTTCCAGGCCTTTCACCCGGGAATCTTTAAGTAATACCCGCATCATATCATGAACTTCTTCCAGATTCAGGCCGTGGTCAACCGGTGTTCCTGTAGCAGCAGAAATAGAAGGATCAAGGCTGTCCACATCAAAAGAAACAAAGATGGCGTCGCAGTGAGACAACGTTTCCAGAACCTCCTGGGCAATGGATGCTCCGTTGCTTTTGCGAACGTCATCTACGGTGATTTTCCGAATGCCGTGTCTGGCGATCAGTTTATCTTCGGGTGTCTCTGTGCTCCGCACCCCAACGAAGACCAGGTCTTTGCCTGTGAACTTCGGAGCGGGAAATGCCAGATTCTTCATTTGTTTCCAGCACACCTCTGTGGTTTCACTGGGCTGATGAATCTGATGCTCGAGATTATCCTCCCCGATCAACGCGGCAAGGGGCATACCGTGTAAATTTCCGGATGGTGTGGTGTAAGGCGAATGGAGATCGGCATGCGCGTCGATCCACACCACGCCTATGTTCTTATCAGCAAAAGCCTTCTTGAATCCTGAGATTATTCCAATGGCACTGCTATGATCACCGGTAAGGAGCACCGGGAACTTTCCCTGATGAACCGCGGAATAGACTTCATCTGCAACCTTCTCCTGAAACTTCAGGAGGGGAACAATGTGTTTTGCCCACGGTGTTTGGTTTTCTTCAAGCGGTGAGCCATTCGGAAACTCCAGGGATACACGATCAAGATTCAAAAAACGGGTATCCCCCTTTTGTTCGGCAACCGCTCGGATGGCTTGTGCGCCAAGCGCTGCACCTTCCGTACCTGCACCCACATCAGAACGAACTTCAATGAGTGCATACCCTTCTATATGATTCATAAATATTTACGTCAGAAATTTCTGCAAATTTTTACCTTTACGGCCCTCAGCCGAAGCTTGCCAGGTGAGAAAAAGTACACCCAAACAATTCAAACATGATATTAACGCCAACGATAAGTCGGCATAACCACGTACCGCAGGGATGAAAAACCGTTATCTTGACCTGATCGAACAAACTTTCGATTTCCCTCAGGAAGAGTTTAAAGTTGAAAATGATGAATTGGTATTTAATGATATCCCCCTGATGGATCTCATTGAACAATACGGAACCCCACTCAAAATCACCTACCTGCCTAAGATCGGTAGTCAGATTGCCAAGGCCCGAAAGATGTTTAATCAGGCTTTTCAAAAAACAGGCTACAAAGGTAACTATACCTATACATATTGCACAAAAAGTTCACATTTTTCTTTTGTTATAGAAGAAGCCCTGAAACACGGTGTGCATTTGGAAACTTCTTCGGCTTATGATATCCAGATCGTAAAAAGTCTTTATGATAAAGGAAAGATCAGCAAAGACACCTTTATAAACTGCAACGGATACAAAAGGGAGCTTTATAAGGAATGGATCTGCGATCTGATCAATGATGGTTTTACAAACCTGGTGCCTTCGCTCGATAACATGAGTGAAATCACTTATTACAAGGAACATGTCAAGGAAAAATGCAAGCTGGGCATCCGGATTGCCACGGAAGAAGAGCCTACATTTTCTTTCTACACATCCAGGCTAGGCATCCGTTACACAGACATCGTTAAATTTTACAAACAGGAAATCGAATCCCACGATCTCTTTGAATTAAAGATGTTGAATTTTCATATCAATACAGGTATAAAAGACAATAGCTATTACTGGAACGAACTCCGCAAATGCATCAATGTCTATTGCGAACTTAAAAAGGTTTGCCCTTCCCTGGATTCATTAAGCATAGGCGGTGGATTCCCCATCAAAACTTCGCTTAATTTCAGCTATGATTATGCCTATATGGCGGAAGAGATCGTGAATCAGATCAAGGGCCGGTGCGATGAACTGGGTATCGACGAACCCAATCTGTATTCCGAATTCGGATCCTATACGGTAGGTGAAACGGGTGCGATGATCTATTCCGTTCTGGACCAAAAGCAACAGAACGACAGGGAGCTTTGGTACATGATTGATAGCTCATTAATCACAACCCTACCCGACACATGGGGCATAAACCAACGCTTTATATTGCTTGCCGTAAATCACTGGGGCAGTGAATACAGAAGTGTTAACATGGGCGGATTAACATGCGATAGCCTGGACTATTATGATTCCGAATCTCATAACAACCAGGTGTTCCTCCCCAAGATCAGCGAGGGAGAATCTTTGTATGTCGGATTTTTTCATACCGGTGCATACCAGGAATCGCTGGGCGGATACGGCGGCATCCAGCATTGCCTGATCCCGAACCCACAACATGTGGTTGTAGAGAAGGATGAAAATGGAAAATTAACATCATGGCTTTTTTCCGGCGAACAACAACCGGACACCATGCTAAAATTGTTAGGTTATTGAGGCATCAATTCATTTTCGTATATTGCGAAAGATGACGTGCCGTGCCCCGCGACCAGAATAAAGCGATCTATTGACCTTCATTACCGCAATGACATTCTCCTGCTTCCACCGTATCACCTTTCGCTTGACAGGTATTTGTGTGGCGGCTATGTTGGCTCTGTCGACCTGTACTCCTTCTACCACGGAGGAAGGTATCTCCGAAGGTGTTATTCTTTATTCGGTCACCTATCCGACCATGTCCAAACAGCATGCTTTTGCCCATTTGCTGCCAACCCAGATGCGCTATACATTCAAAGATAATCTGACAGTCTCCGAGCTTAAGTCGATGGGTGTAATGAAAACATACATCATCTCAGACAATGAGAGCCAGGAGTTGCAGGTGGCTGTAAAGTTCTTTAACGACCGTATCGCTTCCACCTTTGAAGGAAATGAAGCTGCGGAACTGTATGATCACCTGGGGAAGGTTGAAGTTACCAGGGAGCAGGGAAGCAAGGTAATTGCAGGTTATAAGTGTAACAAGGTAAAGGTGGTATTTGCCGACGCCAATATTCCAGAGGCCACCCTATATTACACGGACGATATCAACATAGAAGCGCCCAATTGGGCAACACCATTCAACGATATTCCCGGGGTTCTTCTTCAATATGAGATTATTCAGAATGGCATTCACATGCGCTTCGTGGCTGAAAAAGTTCTAATGAGCAAAGTGAATGACGAGGATTTCCGGATCCCATCCGATTACAAAGCGGTGAACAAAGCAGAGGTGCTCTCCAAAATGCAGGAGATTTCCGACACGTTCAACGAGTTGGATTAACTGCATTCATCCACGCCTTCCTGTTAATAAATTAGCCTTTCCCGCGTTTTTCAAGGAAGAAAATCCACTAATTTTCGAGTTTATAATGCAGACAGCCCATGGCCGTCCAGGGAAACAAACTGAAAAACAGCGATAGCAAAAAGAGCAGGAAGCCCGGAATGATCCGAAGGACATACGACAAATGCCTGCGGTTCGTAAGGGATGAACGTGTGCGCAAGATCACAGGATTGGTGCTGTTGCTTGCCGGGTTGTATATGCTCATTGCGTTTACCAGTTTTCTGTTTACATGGAAAGCAGACCAAGACAAGGTCGCCGGTGGATGGTCCGACTTATCAGGGGATATCACCGAACCGGTTAACAACCGCATCGGTAAATTCGGCGCTGTCCTGTCTTATGTATTTATTCACCGGTGGTTTGGTATCGCTTCCTTCTACTTTGTTTTCATAAGTATTCTGCTTGGTGTCCGTGCGTTGTTTCACGTCAGTCTGCTTCCGCTGAGACGTAGCTTACTTTACGGCTTATTCGGACTATTCTGGTTTTCCATTACACTGGGATGCATTTTTCAATCTCAGTATTTGTTCATGGGAGGCGGCTTTGGCTATTTCCTGGGCAAATGGCTCCAGGCCTTCCTTGGTGTGATCGGCACTTACCTGTTGCTTTTGTTTACCATGCTGGGCTTCCTGGTTGGGGCATATAATTTATCATTTCGGCTCCCCTCCTTCGTTCGCAGTAAAACAGAGGAAGAAGAGATATCGGAAGAAACCGACGATCTTATACTTAAAAATACAGTCCTGAATCAGGAGGAAGAAGAAGTTACTGAGGAAAGTGTGCCAACGGTTGATCCCGATCAGGCCGGCCCCATCGAACTCGATACTGAATCAGATATCCCGGCGGAAGGTTTTGATGAATCAGACAATGGTGATGAAGGTGTCGATTTCTCGATCGAAGAAGCCCCGCCTTCGGACGGACATGGAGAAGAGGATATTGCCGGAGACGATCCTCCCATGGAAGAATATGATCCGACCCTGGACCTGTCCAGTTATAAGTTCCCAACGGCAGACCTGCTGGAAGAGCACGGACAAGGTGAAATCAGTGTAGACAAGGGAGAACTCGAAGCCAACAAAAACCGGATCGTAGAAACACTGGGCAACTACAACATCAAGATCGCGAAGATCAAAGCAACCATCGGGCCAACCGTTACATTATATGAGATCATTCCGGAAGCCGGTGTGCGGATTTCCAAGATCAAGAACCTTGAAGATGATATCGCACTGAGTCTTTCTGCCCTGGGTATCCGTATCATTGCGCCCATTCCGGGCCGGGGTACGATCGGTATCGAGGTTCCCAACCAAAACCCTCAGGTGGTTTCCATGCGATCGCTGATCGAATCTGAAAAGTTCAGGAATACAAAGATGGATCTGCCCATGGTTCTCGGACGCACCATCTCCAATGAGATATACATTGCGGACCTGACCAAAATGCCTCACGTGCTTGTTGCCGGCGCTACCGGTCAGGGAAAGTCAGTCGGACTCAATGCCATGCTTGCTTCGCTGCTATATAAGAAGCATCCGTCTCAGGTTAAATTTGTGCTGGTGGATCCCAAAAAAGTGGAGCTGACTTTGTTCCGGAAAATTGAACGTCACTTCCTGGCCAAACTTCCCGATGCCGAAGAAGCCATCATCACAGACACCAACAAGGTAATACATACGGTTAAGTCCATGACCATAGAAATGGACCAGCGTTATGACCTCCTTAAAAATGCCGGAGCAAGAACGATCAAAGAATACAATGCCAAGTTCATTGCCCGGAAACTGAATCCGAATGAAGGTCATCGCTATCTTCCATACATCGTTTTGGTAATTGATGAGTTTGCGGACCTCATTATGACCGCCGGCAAGGAAATAGAAACACCCATTTCCCGTCTTGCTCAATTAGCACGGGCCATCGGAATTCACCTGATCATCGCAACACAACGCCCTTCGGTGAACATCATCACGGGTACCATCAAAGCCAACTTCCCATCACGGATCGCTTTCCGGGTCACTTCCAAAATAGATTCCCGAACCATCCTGGACAATGGCGGAGCGGAGCAATTAATTGGACGCGGGGACATGCTGCTTTCCACCGGCAGTGAACTCCTGAGGATACAATGTGCCTTCCTGGACACCCCGGAGGTAGAGAATGTCACGGAGTTCATCGGCAACCAGCGTGGATATGCCGATGCACACCTGCTTCCCGAGTTTGTAGATGAGTCCGCCGAAGGCCCCGGAAGCATCTCTCCGGACGAACGGGATGCCATGTTTGAAGATGCCGCACGCATTGTGGTTATCCACCAGCAAGGTTCTGCCTCGCTCCTGCAAAGAAGATTAAAACTTGGCTATAACCGGGCAGGTCGGATCATTGATCAACTGGAGGCTGCCGGCATCATCGGACCGTTTGAGGGAAGCAAGGCACGACAGGTTCTCATTCCCGACGAAACAGCTTTGGAACAGTTTTTGAATCCACCACAGGGAGACCAATAATCTAATACATCGGAATCATGAAAAAATTCAGCATAGCACTCTCTTTCTTCGCCATTCTTTATACAGGTGGCGCCATGGCGCAGGATGATGATACGGACGTAAGAGACCCGAAAGCGAAAAAACTACTGGATCAGGTAAGCGCTGAAACAAAGAAATACAAGACCATCTCAGCTAAATTCACCTATACCCTGGAAAATAAATCTGACGACATTAAGGATAGTCAGGACGGGGATATTCGTATCAAGGGAGATAAGTACGTATTGAAGATCGCCGGACAGGAGATCATTTACGACGGAAAGTACGTGTGGACCTACCTCAAGGCCAGTGACGAAGTACAAAAGAGCATTCCGGATCCGGATGCGATGAGCCCGGTGGATATGTTCAAGTCCTATGAAGAAGGATGGAAATTCAAATACATCAAGAAGACCACCGAAAACGGGATATCCGTAGACCTCATTGACCTGGTACCAAAGGATGCGGGTAAGAATTTCTCGAGGGTCAGACTGAGTATTGATGCAGCCAAGAACCATGTGGTCATGGCCAGATTCTTTGGCAAGGACGGCACCTACTACACTTATGAATTAAAAGAAATAAAAACGGATCAGGAGATATCCGACAAAGTGTTTTCTTTCGACCCGGCTGCGCATCCCGGTGTGGATGTCATTGACCTGACGGATGAATAGATCATTTTCCTGATAGCCTGAAGAATTTCTCAGCATTGGCCTGATCTCCAAGCGCACGGTAGGTCAGGCCAATGTTCATCGCCAGGTTTTTATCGGTGTTATCCAAAGCCCAGGCCTTCAATGAATATTCCAATGCCCTGGGATAGTCCTGCAAATAACCATAGGCCACACCGATATCCTTTAACAATGACGCATTGACGGGTTGCACATTCAATGACCTCATCAGGTAAGGCAATCCGCTCCCCGGATCTCCCAGGTAACCGTAAGACAGTCCAAGGTAATGCAGCGCCTGAGGATCCTCTTTATCCGCTACATAACGACTCAACCACGGAATGGCTTCTTTGTAACGACGCGTTTGAAAATAAACAAGTGCCGTATTATACCACGCTTTGCGGTATCCCGCCTCAATACCCAACACCTTCTGAAAACACGCCAGGGAGGAGTCAAATTCAGAAAGCATCATATAAGATATTCCCAGGTTACTCCAGGCATCCAGGTAGGCCGGATAGATATTTACTGCGTGAGAAAGATGTTCAACGGCATCGCGGTTATACTTTAACACCTCTTCCCCCTGATGTTGCACACCCACTCTGTAAAGTTCCGTACCATAATTGTATTGCACCCTTGCACTCTCCGGTGTATGTTTTACATCGGTGCCAAACAAAGTCATGTTATCCTTCCATGTTTGTGCACGCATACCGGTTTGCACACCCCATACCACCAGCACCAATACACCCAATGCTCTTAACGGCGCCGGTATATTTGGTTTCCGGGAGACCAACCATCCAACAAGCAAACAAAAGCCCAGCGAAGGCATGAACAAGAACCTCTCGGCCAGGGTTGCACCAATCAGGAAGAAGAGATTGGCAACTACGGAGATGGTGACAAAGTAGAACAGGATGGCATACCCTCCCACTCCCCTTTTCCTCATATCAAGAACTGCCCAACCAATCAAAGTGGCCAGCACGGGTGCGGCGAGCCACAGGGGCCAGAACCCCCAATCCACCGCCGGAATCTGATTGTATGAATAGTCATGGCTGAGGTTAAAGGGCCAAATCAGCAACCCGATGTAGTGACATTGCAACCACATTGCAGATGCCAGACGGCCACTGAGGCCATCAGCTCCGACGACCGAGTTATTCAACAAGCTTACAATACCACCATCCACCGTCCTGTCCATAGAATGAATTACATGGAACCGCCAAAGAAAGAGTAATACTCCAGCTAACGTTAATGCGAAAGTTAAACGCCATGTCCTTATTGGCGACACCGGCTTTGAGACAAATACCAACAATGGGATCACGGCTATGGCAGTCACTGCACTTTCCTTCGACAAAAAGGCTAAACCAAAATAGCCGACACATAGCAGCAATGTCGTCCAACGACTGCTCGTAGCATATTGTAATGCGGCCCGTGAAGCCATCAGAAAAAACAGCATGGCCAGCAACTCGTCACGCCCTTTGATATTGGCTACCGCTTCCGTATGAATGGGATGAACAGCGTATAAAAGAGCAACGATCATGGTCATCTGAGTATTCCGATCTCCCATCATCTCCCCTAAAAGAAGATAAAGCAACACGCAAATGGTGCCATAAATCAGGATATTCATGGCGTGTCCGAACCACGCATTGTTTCCTGCGATTGAATGATCAATGGCCCAGGTGATCGGTGCCAGTGGCCGGTACAGTCCATCGTTGAAACCGTCAGCACCATGACTGAAGTTTGTGGTCAGAAGATCCGGGATGGATGTGACACCCTGCTGCACATAACGGTTCTTCAGAATAAAGAGATCGTCATCGAGTACGTAGCCATTCCATAAAGTAATAAAATACGGAATGACAGCTGCCAGGAAGATAAGTGCGATACGGTACTTTTGCATAATTGTCAGACCCTGATGCCGATGACGCAAATATCATCCACCTGCTCCAGATCGCCCATCCAGTCTGTAATGACCCCGTCAAGCACCTTTCCTTGTTCCGGCATGGGGCGATCCCGGATATCGAGCAGTAGTTCTTTGAACGCCTTGTATTTGAACTTCTTTCCCTCAGGGCCGCCAAACTGATCGGCGTAACCGTCCGAGAAAATGTAAATGCAATCACCCTTCTTCAATTCAAAGGAATGGTTTGTGAAGTGCATCATCATATCATCCACGTACCCTCCAACCGGGTGCTTATCTCCTTTGGTCTCCAACAGCTCTCCGTTTCTGATAATATAGATCGGGTTAAATGCGCCGGCAAACTCCATCCGGCGGTTCTTCAGGTCCAGCATACAGAGGGATATATCCATACCATCGCGTACTGTAGATTCTCCCCGCTCCTGACTGAGGGATTCCG
Source organism: Flavobacteriales bacterium (assembly GCA_020435415.1). NCBI lineage: Bacteria > Pseudomonadati > Bacteroidota > Flavobacteriia > Flavobacteriales > Flavobacteriales bacterium. Next base: position 23,162 of record JAGQZQ010000015.1, on the reverse strand, counting down.
TTACGAAGTGATTGATATAGTCAAGCACATCCGCCGGGCGGTGAATTCCTTTCACTGAAATCGCCTGGTTCAGACTGTTGTGTCCGACGATGCTCATAAATGCACCGGGAACCCCATGACCGGTACAATCCACGGCAGCAATCATGAAGACATCCTTATCTCCGGCTGCTTCGCGCATGGTCACCTTTCTCATGTAGTAAAAATCTCCACTGACAATATCCTTCGGCTTGTAGAGTATAAAGGTATCCGGTATGTTTCGTGCCACCCAATCCTGAGGCGGAAGAATAGCTTCCTGTATTCTCTTCGCATAACGAATGCTATCCAGGATATCGCGGTTCTTTTCTTCCACCAGTTCCTTTTGCTTGACAACTTCCGCGGTGCGCTCCCTGATCACTGATTTCAGGCTTCTGGTGGAGACGGTCACGGCGCCATAAACAAATGCAATGAATGCCAGAACGTATCCGGTATATGCCCAGGTCGTGCGATACCATGGCGGAAGTATCTCAAATTTATAAACCGCTTCTGCACTTTCCTGCTCATAAATATTTCGCGCCTTGACCCTGAACGTATATGTCCCCTCCCGGATGTATGTATACTCTTTGGATGGATCCGTCACCCAGTCGGACCACTTACTATCCATTCCATCCAGCTTGTAACTGAACATAAGTCCTTCCTCCTGCTCAAATTGTGCCGCAGAAAACTCGAACTTCAAAGAATTACGATCAGGAGTCAGCACCGGCACCAGGTCTTCGGGTTGCTGCGTGATCACATGTCCATCCTCATCATAGTTGGCTCCCAGAAAAATATTACCTCCGCTGATCAGGGATACTTTCCGCACGAAAGCCGAGTATGGCCTATGGTAATCCTTCTCCATCTTGCCATCGAACCGGTAAAGTCCACCCTCTCCCCCTATCCAGGTAACGCCGTATGGGTCGTGGTAAATAGCGTGATTAATTTTCTTGGAAATGGATTTGAACGGACCGCTCACCCACTGGGCATTTTTACCATCCCGTGGAATCACAAAGCCCATCTCAATTTTTGCTTTGTTTTTATACACGCTCACCACCCACATGTTATTCAAAGGGTCCATCTTCATCCGGTGAACACCCATGGTATCTCCATGCAATGGCTTGAAGAACTGCATTCCCAGGGTCTCTGAACGCGTAAAAATTTCCGAAGCTTCATTGAACTCAAACAACCCGGAGTAAGTTCCGAATAACATCCTGCCGTTCAACTCCTCGATATAAAATGGATCGCCGGTATACTCGAGTCCGTTCTTCACCCCAAAACGTGAGATTTCTGATTCCGTCACGGATGACGGTTTTGTATCCTTCATCCGTATCACCCCGCTCCCCATAGTACCCAGCCACAGGTTGCCTTTATTATCTACCGAGATATTGAATACGGTTTCTGTGACACCTGGGATTCGCCCCTCATCGTCCCATTGTGAACCATTCCAATAGATAGATGATATACCATCATTTAGTCCGACAAATACCCGGTTTGGATCTGATTTTGACTGACAGAAATTCCAGGGTTCAGATTCATTCAGCACATGAACCTGACCCTTCGGATCCATTTCATATATGCCATCATACATCGCCAGCAGCATGCGTTCCTTTCCATCGATATTCAGCGTAATCATTCCCCAGCATTCCGTTCTCAACTCTTTGATGGGAACAAAATGTGCCTGACTGAAAGTCTGCTTTTCCCCTGACATTTGTTGCTCTGCGGTCTCCAGTCGGAATACGCCAGACAATGTACCGGCATAGAGTGCGCCTCTGAATCTGGTCACATCCTGAACGGTTCCCTCCAGCCCATTGCGGTCGTCAAAAACAGAGATCGGTGAATTAATATCTATGCGTGCGATCCCCTTTGAAAGGGCGAGCCAGAGATTGCCGTTGTTGCCAAGATATTGCCCGTTGATAATTCCATCCTGCAAGCCCACTTTTTTGCTGAGAACGCTAAGAACATTTCCTTCCTTGTCAATAATAACAATGCCATCACCCCAGGTTCCCAATGAAATGTACCGGTCGTTCAACAACATCATATTGTAAACACGGCTGTCTTTAAGCAGCCCGGATGCTTCACACGGAAAAGGCTTAACGGTCCACTTGCTTTTATCGATCAAATAAAACTCCGATGTTTTGGTAACGGCCAGAATGCGTTTGTCATCCAGAGACACCATGGCTTCAAGGCTCTGTTTTACCATCGGATCGCCACATACAAGTGCGGGGCCATTTGGTGTAAGTTGGTAAAGGCCCAGAGTGTCCTGATAAACAAATACCTGATCCTTTATGCCGTAAATCTTATGGAACTCCGTGTTTGCTTTCCATGACCGGATAATTTTTCCATCCCAGAAGAAGACCCGTTCATTGGATTGAAACCATGCGCCTTCTTTAACGGAGATAATGCGCCACACTTCCCTGAAATCTTTCTCTTCGCTTTTTAGCAGTGGAAGAAGCGACTCATACCGGAGGTCGCCCTTTTCATCGGGCTTCAGGTAACCGAACTCACTCAACGATCCCACCAGTACACGGCCGGAGGAATCCCTAGCCAGGGATTTGACCAGGTAATCATCACCCACAGTGATTTTATTCCATCGCGAACCATCGTATTCGAGTACCCCTTCCTGATTTCCGAAATACATGATACCCCGATTATCCTGAACAATACTGTGGTTCTGGGCAAGCGCCGGGTAGTAGGATTTGGTTCCTGTTGTAGAATCCACCTGCATCAACTCCGGCGAATAATTGGAGATCATGAGTATGGACTCATTGTGAAACTGTGCCCTTCCCTCCGTTGGCAACAAACAACCGCACAGCAGGAGGAGGAAAAAACACGTATTCTTTATGAATTCTTTGTAACGGAACGCTTCCATAAGGACCAATGGTAACAAATGTAAGAATTAGTCGCAAGTAGATAGCACATAGTCATAAGTCATTGGTCATTAGACGAAGGGCTCATGTTACCTGCTGTAACCTGGTTTAACCAGGGGGATGTTATGGTGATTTATCGTGCGCCAATCCGATGCCCTACCGTTGTATTACCATTTTACCAACCACCATTTGATTTTCTGATTGACATGTGATGAAATACATTCCCTCCGGAAGATCGTTTACATCCATGGAAACCTGTTGGCCGGCGGAAGTCTGCACAGCCGTCAGCCGTCTTACGATATGTCCGGCAAGGTCATTGAGCACCAGATTCACTGAGGCCATTTCCGGAACACTCAGTCGGATATTCACCACACCGGATGCGGGATTTGGGAAGATGGCCATGTGGAAGTCGGGGCTTATCGTTTCATCCACCGAGGTGGGATTTAGCAGATCTTTAATGCATTGGTATTTGAAGTTACGGTGAGGCACCTTCACGTCATCGGTCAGTCCCCAGCAACCATACCTGTTATAACTGCTGGTGAGGGTAAAGTGCATGGCCAGTTTTCCGCCGAGTTGAATAAATGCATCGTCAAGATTGTAGCGCATCTCCTCACACATGCGCAGGGTCCGTTCTGCCAGGATACGATTGGCTATGTTGGTGGTGCTCCCGCCACCGTGATCGGGGCCACCCTCATATGAACTGAAGCCACCGGGAAGATTCCATGCTGCTGCTTTCGCGATCCACTGTATTCTGCCTGCTTCATTCACCCCCTGATCATCTATCTGGCTTGTGATACTCGCGTGGCAGTCATCCAGGATCTTGGTCGTGTCCTCTCCGGAATTGGCGCCGCCGCTGAAGTATGTTTGACAGGCAATCGAATAAATGTAACCGGAGGGTGTTCCAAAGTTGGTATTGATGTATTGCAACATGGGCTCCACCCACCACTTCAGCATGGGTTCATGACTACACAGTACAACACGGATGCGGTTATTGAGACTTCCGGTACCGAATACACCTTCAAAAGCCTGCGCCAGCTGAACGGCACGTCTGGCATGATTCTCTTGTTCTCCGATTCCGAGATCCTGTGCCCACGCCTGGTTATATAAGCTCTGCTCGAAACCCGGTGCGGTGTTCCATACTTCATTGCTGCTTTCCACATAAATATTGAGCCCACTGTCGAGACTATCCTTGAGCAATTGCGCCAGTTTGGTAATATAGTCGGCAGATGCGGAAATCGGCACATTGATCCAGGGATCCGTTTGGGTCCGGTTAGCCAGGCGGATCACATCCTCCCAGCACGCCCCTACCTGTTTGCCGATGGTAGACACCGCTACCTGAGAAGCATCCGTTGGAAGCTTGCGGTCCACCCATTCCGAAGTGGCAGGATAATCCGGGTCACTGCCATTGGTTCCGGTAAAGTTCATGTAACGAATGGATGTGAAGTTCACATCATCCAACATGGCCAGGAACTCATCCAGGAAAAGGTTATCGTCATTCGTATAACCAGGTCGCAACATCTTGAAATCCGTGAAACCGGTATTTGTGGCGGAGCTGGCTGTGCGTTTGGTATTGGTAAAGTCGATCAGAACAAAGCCATAATTCGCTCCCTGTGCGCCGGATATCACAAAATCGAACGTCGTGGTATTGCTGTTGCTGTCATAAACGAGGTTCTGCACCTGTCCACCCACCGTACCATTTACGGAAGCCTGTCCGGTAAAAGAACACTTATAGGTTCCGTTCACATCAATCCGATAGACTTCCGGGTCATCAATGGATGAAGACCATTCAGCTACCGGTCGCCAGTCAATCACGTAGCGGGCATCAACTTCCGGCCAGCCTTGTGCATCGGTATTGGCCGAGGTAAGGTCCTGGTTTGTGTTAAGGTCTGTCCAGCGGTAGTTTTCTTTGACCACATCGATGTATGTGCCCCCCCTTTCGGGAAAGCCAAGATTCACACCAATCTGTGCATAGGAAGCTACCACCAAAAAGGAAGCGGTAGCGAGGGCGTAGAGTTTTTTCATAGCAGTAGGGTTACGGAAATGTCAATTTATGACAATCCGGGGGGAATGCAAAATTTCAGGAGGCGGGAGGTAGTAGGCAGTAGGCAGTAGGCAGTGGGCAGTCGTGATCCCGGTGACATGTCGAAGCAATTAGTTATAAGACAAAAGACAATTATCACTAACGCGTTAACCACCTAAGAATGCTTGAAACCAAACTGGCTTTGAACGAATGGCAAATCTGCCTTTAGCCAGATTCCCTGCCTGTCCGGCGAGGCAGGCTCACTGCGCTTCGGGATCTCTAAACCCGAAAACCAGGCAAGTCAAATACCGCTAGTTTGGTCAACGCAATAGTCACACCAGCCTGCACTGTACTGTCCTAAGCTTCGGCTGGCATATCACCAAATCACACATCACCAAATCATACATCTTACCCTCGCGTACCCAAATGCAAACTCTTACCCTGCAACCCAACGCGTCGCCTACTGCCTCCTGCCTACCGCCTACTGTCTACTTTTCTACAATCTATTTCCTATCTTGACATCAGCTCAATACTTACAACATGAATACCCGATACCTTTTCATCCTGTTAATCGCATTGGCACAAGGTGTTTATGCACAGGAACAGACCTTTGAAGTCCCGGCTACCAACAGCCGCAGCACCGTTACACAACGCCTGGCAGCCACCGATATAGAAGTTGCATACAACAGACCCAATGTCAAAGGGCGTGTGATTTTCGGAGATCTGGTGCCTTATGGTAAAGTATGGCGAACCGGATCTGATGCGAGCACAAAAATCACTTTTTCAACCAGTGTTTGGTTTAATGGGTTGAAGGTAAATTCAGGGACGTATGAACTTTTCACTATTCCAGGCAAGGATGAGTGGACCATCATCCTTCAGCAAAACAAATCCCAGTGGGGTTCCTACTCTTACAACCAGGAGAATGATGTCCTCAGAACAACCGTCAAAGCCAATGCTCTTCACGACATGGTAGAGACCTTCACCATAGGATTCGGAGATATCATGTCAAACAGCGCCATTCTTGCATTGTCCTGGGAAAATGTCATGGTTCCCGTGAAGATCACTGTTGATCTGAAAGAGACCGTGCTTCCACAATTGGAGGTTAGTCTGCAAAAGGAGGGTAAAAAGCCCTACTTCAAAGCCGCCATGTTTTACTTTGAGAATAACCTGGGTATCGACAGGGCCGCCGAACTGATGGCCATGGCGATCAAGGAAAACCCTGACCATATCGGTATGCTTTACCGGCAGGCGTTGATACTGGAACGAAAAGGAGATGTTAATGAGGCCATTGCGGCTTCAGAACATTCGCTTGAACAGGCTCAAAAAGCTCCGGAAGAATTAAAGACAGAGTATATCAAATTGAATACTGTACTCCTTACAAGGCTGAGAGGGCGGTAGAGAAAGGCAGTTGATACGGTAGCAACAGATCCCGGTGTGACGATTTGAAAATTGGGGTGCTCATCGTGTGAAGAATTGCTTTCGGGATGCCAACCTTAAACCTTAAACCTTAAACCAGACACCAGAAACTAGACACCAGAAACTAGAAACCAGAGACTAGAAACCAGAGACTAGAAACCAGAGACTAGAAACTAGAAACTAGAAACCGCAACCTTCTCCGTAAAGGCTCCGGCGGGCGTTTCCATGATAATAAAGTACGTACCTGCCGGAAGTTGTTCCGGAAGCTCAAATGTTTGCGTTAGCGTTCCGGCGGCCGGACGAAAAACGGCCAATGTCTTTCCTTCCAGATCAAATATGCGGACGGTTTCCGGCGCATAAGTCACATCGGAAACCTGCAGATTAATGGTAGTTCCGGTGATCGGGTTTGGAAAAAGTCTTGGCTGATTTACCTCCCATTCGTATATCCCTTGTGGTGGATCCGGTGGTGTGGCGATGCCGCTCTTATTAGACCTGGAGTTGTTGTAATTCTTTGTCTTCCCCTTTTCAATGGTGCATCCCACCGGGTGGTCTACCTCGACCATATAATACAGGATGGTTGAATTCATATCCAGGGTCCAGTCCTCGATCATCCTGTCTTTGCTATCAATTGAATCTTTTGACACCGCCATAGGATTCAAGGTAGATCCTTCCCAAAGCCTGAAAAATTCAAAATTAAATCCTACATATGGCATCCACATGCATTGCATCTGATTGCTGGTGCCAATGCTTAGTGACAGATGCATGGTGGAATGAACAGCACTTTGCGCCGATTCATTCCCGAGACTATCAATATAGGACAACTTATAAGATACCGGGCCTTTGTCGGGAGTGGATTTGAGGTCCCGGTACTCACTGTATTCTGCGTAATCCACGGAATCCAGCCTGGAAAAAACACCCTGTCCGTCGTCCTTCCAAATCACATAACGGTCTATGCCCAGGCCCGGGGTCTTCTCCCAAACCACGATACAGGTGTTGGTCAGGTCCACCGTCACAAGGCATAATTCCGGTGCAGGCGGTTGGCTTTGAGCAAAGGATGTGAATGAAAGGGCTGAGATACATCCTGCCACAAAAATTCTACGGGTATAATCGCGCATACTATTGGGGTTTTCTGGTACAAACGAACTTCTCCTTCACATCAACAACACCCTATAAAGGTAACAAACATCGGTCAAAGCACAAGTCATTCGCTGTGTCAGCCAAAACCATTATTTTTGCACCCTCGTGAAAATAATTAAACATATCACATGGCAAGGATGCATCTGGTTGCTCTTGCTAATGGTTCATACGACAAATGCCCAGTCGCCGGAACCCAGGGTGGAAACTTCCAGTCCGTACAAGACCATCCTGACCCACCTGACCTATCTTCAGCCGGAGAACTACCAACCCAACCTGGCAGCCAAGGCCCTTAATACAGACCAGGGGGTTGATGCCGAACGATTGGCCGTTCAACTCAAGCAAGTGCTGGATGGCGAAGGCTTATGGGTAGATCCTGACCGGATTCCCAAAAACCCTAATTATGTTGACTCCATTACCGGACTCTCCAGGTATGTACTTTTCAAAGAGCATCCGGATATTTTTGTAGAGAAAGTGAACGGCCAATGGTTGTATAGCCAGCGTACTGTAGAAGTGATACCCGGACTGCATAAGAGTATCTATCCTTTCGGAAGTGATTTCCTGATGCGCTTGTTTCCCGACCATAGCCATAAGGTTTATCTGGGCCTGAAGGTTTGGCAACACCTGGGAATCCTCTTGCTCATCATTCTTTGTGTGGTTATCCATAAACTGCTCAGCCTATTCATTCGTGCCATTCTGGTGCGTGTGGCAAGAAAAACATATCACCTCGAGACGAATCTCAAAATGGCGCTGGTTGCGGCGCGTCCGCTAAGTCTTCTGGTGATTACGCTGCTACTGGTATTTCTTGTACCGGTTCTTCAACTACCCATTGCCCTGAACAAGTACGTGGTGGTCATCATCAATGCACTGACACCCCTCTTCGGAACCATTTTCCTGTACCGCCTGGTGGATCTTGTCGCTGTCTATTTTGAGAAGATGGCAGAGCGTACGGAAAACACGCTTGATGATCAGCTGATCCCTCTTATCAAGAAGTCGCTGAAGATCTTCATCATCCTCACCGGATCGCTGTTCGTGCTTCAGCAGCTGAACTTCAATGTGACCACGATCCTGGCAGGACTGTCCATCGGTGGACTTGCCTTTGCGCTCGCAGCGCAGGACACCATCAAGAACCTGTTCGGCTCGTTGATGATCTTCCTGGACCGGCCGTTTCAGATCGGCGACTGGATCAAGTCAGGTGACATAGATGGAACCGTAGAGGAAGTAGGTTTCCGCTCAACGCGTGTGCGCACCTTCGCTAATTCTCTGGTGTATGTGCCAAACGGACAAATTGCAGATAGCACGGTAGATAACCTGGGACGCAGGGTATACCGGCGTTTCAAGACGACCATCGGCGTAACCTATGACACACCTCCTGCCCTGATTCAGGCATTCACAGATGGACTTAAACAACTCGTGGCCAATCATCCGGGTACGCGAAAGGACTATGTGGAGATCCACCTGAATGACTTCGCCGGATCATCGCTCAACATACTTTTCTACATTTTCTTCGACGTACCCACATGGTCGGAAGAACTCAAGGCCCGTCACGAGATCATACTGGGCATCATAGAACTGGCGGATACCCTCGGTGTGCAATTCGCCTTCCCCACCCAAACCCTTCACGTGGAAAATTTCCCCGGCAAAGAATCTCTTTCCCCCAAATACATGACCAACCCGGACGAGATACGGGATAAGGCGGTGAGGTATTTGAAGGCGTATAGGGAGAAGGTTGGTAAGTAGGCAGGAGGCAGGAGGCAGGAGGCAGTCGTGATCCCGGTGACATATCGAAGCAATTAGTTATAGGACAAAAGTCACTGGTCAGGGTTGTTAATGGATGGAATGGCTTTGAGAAACCGGACGCTAGGAGTTCCTGACAGGAATTCTATCATCACACCAACCTGCACTGTCCTAAGCTTCGGCTGGCAGGTTTTCAAATTGGTGAATTTTCACATCACACATCACACATCACACATCATACATCATACATCATACATCACACCCGCGTACCCAAATGCAAACCTTTACCCGGCAACCCAACGCGTCGCCTACTGCCACCTGCCTACTACCTCCTGCCTACCAAACATTCGGTTGCATCACAACAAAAAAAACCACAACTTGCGGGATGCCGGGCGAAATGCATGGAGCCCGAGCCTTAACATCGTCCTCCCATGAAGAAACTATTATCGGCAGTGGCTTTGCTGATTGCAAGCTCAGCAGTCGCACAGATAACGATTACGCGAGATGACATGCCCAATGCGGGCGATAAGGTCACGTTAAGTGTTCAAACACAACTGTCAGGATTTAATCCGCAATTGACAGGAGCAGGCATGACGTGGGATTACACCACGCTGGTGCCAGACTCTCAGAGGTATCAGACCTTTCCCCTGGCTGCGTCAACCCCCTACTTCTATTTTACATTTATCTCCGATTATGGCACGCGGAATTACAATCCGGATGACCTTCCGTTTTCACTACTGGGTACACCACCTGAAAATGCCTACTACTTCTTCCGCGAGAATGCCAGCACTTTTCAGGTAGTAGGTGAAGGGTTGACCGTAAGCGGACAGGCACTTCCCGTTTTTTATAACTCCCCTGATTTTGTTTATCTGTTCCCGTTGAATTACGGGAACAAAGATTCCGCCAATTCCGGCTACACCCTGTCATTACCAAACATGGGGTATTTTGGAAAAAAACAGAAGAGGGTTAACCAGGTGGATGGATGGGGTACACTTCAACTTCCTTTCGGCACTTTCGAGACGGTACGTGTTCATTCTACACTGTATGTTACTGACTCCATATTTCTGGATACCCTCGGCTTCGGATTCAACATCCCGTTGCCCATCGTTCATGAATACAAGTGGCTTGCCAAGGGCGGAAAGGTACCCATACTTCAGATTAACACAACGGAATCACTGCTGGGTGGTGGCATACAAACCGTAACTGACGTCATCTATCAGGACAGTTCATATATGGAATTCCAGGTGGAAGTAGATGCATACCGCACATGTCCTTACGAGGAGAATGGCAGTGCCGAGGTCATTGCCCGTTCAGGAAAATCACCTTATTCATATCAATGGTCCAACGGTGCTACAACACCTGCCATCTATGATCTTGGTGAGGGCATATATTCTGTAACGGTAACAGATGCATACGGACAAGTGCGTACGGCATCCGATACTGTACTCAGCACCGTCAGCCAACTCTCTTGCCTGAACTTTCCCACCGCCTTCACGCCTAATGAAGATGGGATCAACGATGTCTGGCGTATTCGCGGTATCCAGGAATTCCCCGATGTGAATGTAGCAATATATAACCGATGGGGGTCATTGGTATTCAGATCCACCGGATACAGCAAACCATGGGACGGACGCTACGGTGATACAAAGGTGCCACCCGGTGTCTACTATTACTTTATCCGGATGGAAAGCGGTCAGGAGTTTCAGGGAAATGTAACTGTGATCTATTAACATGACGTCTATGAAAAACATCTTATCCCATACTCGCATGACACGTGTAATGATCATCATTCTCAGTGTGATTACCGGTCAGGCCGCCATCGCGCAGCAAACTTTTCAGCACACCTTATTCAGGAATCAGTTACTGGGACTTAATCCAGCCATTGCCGGCACGCAGGATCATATCCCTCTGGCACTCACCCATCGCAGCCAGTGGGTTGGACTGGAAGGGGCTCCTTCAACACAAGTATTTACCGTGCACGGTCCTGCCACCAAAAAAGCGGGACTTGGCCTTACCATGATCAATGATCAGACAGGTCCGGCGGGAACATTTTCCATACAGCTTTCCTATGCATGGAAGGTAAAACTCACAGATACACGTACACTGTCTTTCGGATTGGCACCTGCCTTGTATCAATTCAGCCTGGATAAATCGAAACTCACCACCGACCAGGCTGGAGATCCTTTACTCACTGGCGTCAATGAGAAAAGCATTTCCGCCGACGTATTGGCTGGCGTATATTTTTATGATGAAAAAATCGCTGTAGGATTCTCCATACCAAATCTTTTGAGAAGTGAAGTATTCTTCGGAGACGCACTTGCCACCGAACGGTTGCCACGTCATTTCATCCTCACCGCCTCTTACAGCGATACCCTGAACGCCACCTGGAGGTTTAACCCGTTGGCTATCGGACGTTACACGCCCGGCGCCCCGGCACAAGGTGATCTCACCCTTCGTGGCGTGTATAAGGAAACGGCATGGCTGGGACTCGGAGGACGGGCCAGCACAGCGAAAGACAAAGGAGAAGCATTGCTCATGCAGTTTGGCCTGGACCACGGCCCTTATAGCATCGGCTACAGCTATGATTATACCCTTTCTACCATAGGTGAAAACAGCGGCGGCAGCCATGAGATTCTGCTTCGGTATCGCATTCCCCTTTGTGGACAAGGAAAAGTGAGGAAAAAGAAAGAAGACGACATTGTGGCGCCCATAGCGCCAACAGATTAAAACGAATGGAATATCGTAAACTTGGAAGAACCGACATAGATGTCAGTGTGATTTGCCTGGGCACCATGACCTATGGCCAGCAAAACACGGAAGCAGAAGCCCACGAACAACTGGATTATGCCCTTGATCACGGGGTAAACTTCATCGACACCGCAGAAATGTACCCGGTACCACGTGATCCGGATACGCAAGGTAGCACGGAGAAATATATCGGCACCTGGCTGAAAGCACGCAACAACCGCAATAAGGTAGTCCTTGCCACCAAGATCGCAGGCCCTGACGACACGCTGCTACACATCCGTAACCCAATGGGGTTTGGCCCCGTTCAGTTAAAAGATGCCCTGGATAAAAGTCTGAAACGCCTGCAGACAGACTACATAGACCTGTACCAGTTGCACTGGCCGGAACGTCCGAATAACCGCTTCGGCATCCGGTATTTCCCTGCTACCAAAAACAGTGAGTGGAAAGACAACTTCGCATCCGTTTTGGATACCCTTCAGGGATTTATCAAAGAAGGGAAGATCCGCCATGTGGGATTGTCCAACGAAACCCCTTGGGGTGTCATGCGTTTTCTGGGAGAAAGCAGTGCTGACCGCCCCCGGATGGTAAGCATTCAAAATGCCTACAGCCTTTTAAACCGCACGTTTGAATATGGGCTTTCGGAAATATCCATCAGGGAAGATGTTGGTCTGCTTGCGTATTCACCATTGGGTTTTGGGCTGTTATCCGGAAAATATTACAAAAAGACGGACAAGCCCGAGGACAGGCTCAACCAGTTCAAACAATTCCTGCGTTATCATGGTCCCCGATGCGGGGAGGCGGTAGCAGAATATGTTCAACTTGCCGAAGCATCAGATCTCACACCCGCACAAATGGCCCTGGCCTTTGTAAACCATCAGCCATTTGTAACGAGCAATATTATTGGTGCCACAACGATGGATCAATTAAGGGAAAACATTGGCAGTGCGAATGTGACCCTATCCAATGAAGTACTCAAAGAAATTGGCAAGATCAATGCGATGTTCCCGGAGCCGGCGCCGTAGTTGTATGAGGCAGGAGATAGTAGGCAGGAGGCAGTTCGTCAACCTTAAACCTTAAACCTGCAACCATTATCATCTGTGGGCGACGAATACGGGAAAGCTACCTTCCGCAATCACTTCCATTCCGACACTTTGATGAAAAAATCCACCGAACGGCTTTTTCCCGAATGCCCCCATGACGATAAGGGGTTGAGACCATTGGGATGCAAAGGAGATGATTTTTTGTGCCGGGTCTCCATCGCGGTGGTAGGTATCGTACTTCCTAAAATGATGTTTGGCAAACTCTTCCAGTAGGGTGATGTCCTCTATATGATTTTTTGAAGATGGGTTTACCTCAATAATGTGTACATGGGTCTTTGCCGCCAGGTCCGGGAACATTTGCGTAAACTGTTTCATAGCAAACACCGACTCTTTTCGTCCGTCATAGGTTACGACCACATTTTCGATACCGGTATAATCTCCGGGAGTCACCAATGCCGGACAGGCCGCTGCTCTCAGAATCGGAGCCAGAAACCGGGACTGTGTTTTACCGCCAATATGTCCTTGATAGGTATCCACACCAATAATCAATAGATCAGCAAAAAGACTTTCCCTGATCAGCTCATCGGAAAGATCACCATCATCGGTATGCATGGCGAAGTTGATTCCCTCCTGCCGGCATTTTTCTTCAAACCTTTCTTTGTGCTCACTGGGAATTTCCCCGGTGATAACCTCATAGTCAACCGATGATTCGGAGGCAAAGGAAATGGGATACGTACCGGCCAGTACTTTCTCCGGTTCTTTGACCAGAACGTGGATCTTCTTTAGCTTAGGAACATAGATACCCGTGAGGCTCACCTCCTCCGGCAGGGATAGAGATCGTGCACAATCCACGGCCTTTTCCGGCAGCAGTGCATCGTCAATGGCGATCAGAATTTTCTTCATAATTCAGTCTTTTTCCGAAGTTATGATCCGATCCTGGAAAAAAACATGATGCATATCACCGTAAATGCCTGATGTCCGGATGTTTCATATAAGCGAAAGTTTACTATTTTTGCCAACCTGTTTTGAAGATAGTAGATAGTAGTTAGTAGATAGTAGTTAGTAGTTAGTACTAGCGACTATCTACTAACTACTATCTACTAACAAAAAAATGGCGCGGTAGCTCAGTTGGTTAGAGCGTCGGATTCATAACTCTGGATAGCCTCCGCCGGAAGTAATTAAGGGATAGTAAATTAGGCCGTATATTGTGCGACTGGTTTACACATAGTTTACACAGTGTTCTTTCACATCGTATTAAATGGCGCGGTAGCTCAGTTGGTTAGAGCGTCGGATTCATAGGCAATTAAGCTTGTGCCCCATGCGGGAAACTGCATGGTGAGCAGGGGGTTAACTCATGGAAACCTTCATCCTGAAAATGGATATGGCAATCATGAGCCAAGCCGGGAGTACACTCCCGGAAGGTGCAGAGACTACTGGAGGGGTTTAGTCCCCTTAATAACCAGCATCGAACGCCCCCCGCCGTAACAGGTTATGCTGACGGCGGTGATATAGTCCGCCCCGTAATGAAAATTATGGATTAGGTGAACCCGGAGGTCGGGAGTTCAAATCTCCCCCGCGCTACCATTATCATCTTGAGGAAGATAAATAATTACCGGATGAATCTTTTTGAGTTCTTCAAAGAGTTATATTTTAAAGAGAATGATAGGAAACTTGAGTTACAAAACGCACTCAATATCCCAATCATTACAGTGACTGCCATCGTTTCAATTCTATTTTATTTCGTTACCACCTTCAGCTATGGCAAGGATAGTTATTGTCTCAATGCTATCTTCGTTATTCTGAGCATTGGAACGGCATTAGTCCTGCTGTTTAGCATAATCCACATCACACGATCATATACAGGTATCTGGACTGGGTATGATTATTCCTATGTAGCTGGTGCCAAGAAGTTGCAGGATTGGTATGGCGATCTTATGCAATATTACAATGAGCGAAATGGAACGATAAGTGATATCAATGAAGCCTTCAAGCAAGGGGTACTAAACAAATTCACCGAAAGTATTGACAAGAACCGATTAATCAATGATTTGAAATTCAAATACCTATTTAGAGCAAAACAAGGACTTGTTATTGCAGTTTACTTGACAATGGCAACCTCAATTGTTTATCTTAGCAACTTCTTTCAAGCGCCGAACGAATCACATAACTCAGAGATAATGACACCGGAAGAAGATCAACAAAATGGCGGTTCCCAAGATTCCAAGCCTGTCGAACCACCGCCACCACCACCACCACCACCCAATGAAATTCAAACCGAAGGTGCAGAACCAGTAGCACCAAGGCCAACTCCGCAGCCCGAAAGAACAAAAGAAGATTAGGTTCTTATCAGAATATCTGATCGGATTTTGCAACAGTTTTAGCTTCGGTCAACTTTTTAAAGGAATTTAGGGTTGATGACAAGGAAGTGAGTAGCTCGCTTGAGATTTTGTCTTGTTCCTTTGGAACACGCTCCATCACGCCGTTAACAGTTCCTATTTCAGGAGTGTTTTTATGATCGCTTGCAAGGGATTCGACAATGTCATAAAGAGCTATATAATTCTTAGAATTGGATTCGATTTCCTTCTCATATTGGCTTCGTAGCCAGTCAATAAACTTAAGCAGGTCATTTACCACCATTACAGTCTCAGCATCACCTTTCTCATGAATCTGCATTACTAATCTGAACTGACCACCTAACGATCTTGCCATTGATCCAAACAAGATCAACTTACCTTGGCTATGTAGGTTCTTCAGATGATCGATTACATATCGAAGAATAATACTCAAATAAGGAGGCTTCTTACGGATTATGTCCGAAAGAACCATTGAATCAATAATCCTGAAGGTTGACTCACTTTCTAACACACCCGCCTTTGTTCCTCTCTTTATTGAGTAAAGGACAGACCCGAATAAGTCGACTACCAGATAATTTTCTTGGTATTTACCCATGTCGGTACCGATAACAGTGGAAATCAATTGCTGCAAAGATGAACATGCATAATCAACCACCCTGACTTTCTTATGGTCTATAGCTTTATCAATTAGGGTAGTGAGCATATAAGGTATGTTGTGAACAATAAAATTCCACTGCAAGGCAGCATCTATGTCATGTCTGGTGTTTGCTTTAAGGCCAAACATGAACTTCAGGTCATCAATTGTATCTTCTTCAGGCAAGCTTTTTTCAAGGTGCAGCCCAAATATTCTCTCTATCGCGAACATTCCTTGGAAAATAATCTCATCCTGATCGTTTGCTAAAAGGCGCTCAACAAAATCGACATAATAGTCATCCAAAGATTCTGTTCTTATCAGCTCTATCGAGTTATTTGCGTGGTGTTTATGAATTTCTTCAATAGCACCCCATATTTTTTTCAATGCGATATATCCCTCATTCTTTAATGACGCATTGACGATGCCATTCCAAATTATAAATAAGACATTGTATCCTTCCCGAAGTGCTCTCCTGTCTACATCATTGGTCACGAATGGAATAAATTTCTTGGTAGATTCCTGAATAATGAGCGCAGGAATATGCTGATTCCCTTCCTGCGCATATCGAACACCCAAGTCGCGGAGTATCAGAAACGGAGAATTATCAAGCTTTTCCAAATCGTCGTAATTCAGCATTCCATGACTATAACCAATGAGGGTTGCAATATTATCAGTTGTTATCTTATTGCATTCCTCTGCTATAACTGCCAGAATTGCTTTGTGTGATCCTGGCGCTGAAATCACTCTTTTGGAGATAGGCCAAAGCAGGACTATGCCAAATATAAAAAGGAAACAGAGAAAATATAATGCTGTTAACTCCGCGTAGTCAACTACATCTCCTTTCAATATTAAAAAAACAAAAGAGTAGCAGAGGATACTGACCTGAAAAGCAAGGATGAAAACCACTTCGGGATTTCGTAAGAAATGCCTAACACCTGTTATGCCAAGCCTTGTCCTGAAAAGCTCAAAACCGATCAAAACCAGCGCGATAGATACCCCCAGAATAGAACTAAGAACAGAAATAATAACCTCGGCTATCTTTCCAGGGTCTTCAGTTTTACTTAAACCAGCATAATCAGGGAGCCATCCCAAAGGAATGTAAAAAAGAAAGAAAAAAATTGTTCCAATAAGAATCGGAACATACTTGATTTGGTTCTTAATAATGTGAGAAAGAGTTCTATTTATCAGTGCTTTCATAAGTAAGTGGCAAATTACTTCTTTTTCAACTTCCTAACCTCATCCGACAACTTACCCAAGCTGGCCTGCAACGCCTCCACCTGCTCCTTGAGGTCATTCGGCTTGGTCGGAAGATAATAACTCAGTTTCGCCACAACGTACCATATTTCCTTTACATCCTTGCCATGCACTTCATAGGGCGGGAATTCATCGTTGTCGCTAACCAGGGTAAGCTTCCTATTTTTGGTCAGCGTATTGAACAGCCGCTTCACGACAATGCCGTCATTGGTAACAATCACATGGACGAAACCATCCCTGGTGTTCCGGGGATCATCCACATACCGGGCGATCACCCAATCATTGTGATAGATGGTATCGTTCATACTGTCTCCCTCCACCTGGAAGCATCGGAACGTACCGTTGCGGAATCTGGCATCCGGCAGGTTAAAGACCGGTAATTCATGGAAGAACTCCGGGTCGGTATGCCCGGCCAGGTAACCGGCTGCGGCTTTCGCGTCCACCATTGCGATATTATCCTGACCGGATTGATCCAGGGTAACCACAACCGGTTTGACGATCTCCTGTTTGCTTTCCGGGGATTTCTTTCCGGTGATGATGTAGTCCAGGCTGACGGGATACCTGGCAGCCATATCCTGCAACATGCCGGTTGTTACATAGCGTCTGCCGGATTTGATGTCGTTGAAATTCTGCTGGCGCACGTTGATCGCCTGGCAGAATTCGGTGTACGTTTTCACTTGTCCGTTTTTTTTCAACAATTCAACAGTTTCCAGGAAGCGTTGACTTATCTGCTTTTTCGCTTTACTCATGGGTTTGTTAGACTAAAAGTTGACTAAAATTTAACCAAATAAAGTAAATATAATCTTTGAATATACTTTTTATAGGTATATTTTTGGTGCTAAATTAAACATTTTGTACTCAAAATAAGTATTTACACTGGTAAATTCCCAAAAGATGTTCAGTGAGCAAGAAATCCAAAACCTTAAAAAGGCACTGCCGACAAGGGCTGCATACGACATTTCGGAACAGACGGGTATCTCCCGGTCCACCATTTATAAATTTTTCAATGGTGGTAAGGTGCGGACGTATTGTGCACAACGGATTTTTGAAAGTGCCCTGCTTCTGGTAGAGCAAGCGCAAATCACAGCCGGTACATTAAAAGCCAAATGCCAGTTGATCCTGAATGAGGACCAAGAAAGCTACAATGGAGGAAAGGACGGCAACCGAGTTTCCGCAACCGAATAAATCAGCACCTATGGAGATCATCGTCTTTGAAAAAGAGGCCTACTATAAAATGCTTGCTGAGATCAAGCATACAGTCAGACAAGGCATCCGGGATGCCAATACGGAACTCACCAAATCCATGAAGCAGGGGAGCAACGGAGAATTGTGGGTATCCGGCAAGGAGGCCCAGAAAATCCTGGATGTGAAGCAGGACAAGCTGCGGATGCTTCGCAACAACAATGAGGTCAAATCCAGCCAGCACGGAAGAAAAATACGCTATTACAAACCCAGCCTCTATGAGTTCCTGGAACGAAACACCACCGTCTGATGCCTACCGACAAAGAATTGTTCCAATCCCGGAACAAGGCCATATCCGAGCAGTACAACAAACTGAGCAGCCAGGGATACAGCAACGACTACATCCTTGCCCAGCTTTCCCAAACTTATTTCCTGAAAGAGCGAACCATCTATGCCGTCGTTTCCGGTGAGTATGACCGGCGAAAAAGGCATAGAAATAATTCCCGCTGATGCCGGTTGCCTATGATTTCGACCGGATCAACGACAGGTTTGTGCATGCCGTCACCTTATTGCAGGACAACCTGCAATACCTGGCCGATCAGGGCAAGGTGAGCGATAAGTTCGTGGCCATGCAAAACGAGATCATCAACTGCCTGGTGGACTACCACCATGAAACCGAGCATTACATCTCCGGGCTGGAAATGGAGAACATGGAACTGGCTTCCGGGAGATTGAAACAGATCACCAGGCTACGCGATGAAAAGGTCTGCCTGGAAGCGGTTTGCTTTATTCACGGCGTCATGGACCTTCCTGCATGGATGGTAAAAGGCAAACGTTACCTCATCAGCGAAACGATCAAGAATAACCGCCAGCACACTATCCAGTTGCCGTCAAGACTTACATCGTACATCAATGAAATGGATCCCACTGACCGCGAAATAATGATGCGGTTGCTGTGGAAGAAATACGACGAGAACCGAAAGCATGACATTACAGCGAAAGAATATCAAGAAGTCCGGTAAGAAACCAAAGAAGAAGCACACGTTGCTGGAGATCAAGGATTACCTGGACTTCAAGTACGAATTCCGGCGCAACCAGCTTACCCTGGAGATCGAGATACGGGCGATTGACAAGGGCGATTTCGTTGTCCTGGATGAAGCCTACCTAAACAGCCTGTGGATCGACCTGCAACTGGATGGCTTCAAGGTATCCGATACGGTACTGACCAAAATCCTGAACTCAAAGCTCACCGACGAGTACAACCCGCTCCAAATCTACTTTGACAAACTCCCGCAGTACGACGGGCAAACCGACTACATCGGCCAGCTCGCCGAGACGGTGACCATTGCCGACATCAAGGTGGGAAAGGTCAAGCTGACCGAATTGTGGCGGCCATACCTGGAGAAATGGATGGTGGCCAGCGTAGCGACTGCCCTTGGCCAAGGCGTGAACCACCTTTGCCTCATCCTGGTCGGTGGCCAGGGCATCGGCAAGACGACCTGGTTGAACAACCTTTGCCCGGCCAGTATGCGCGAGTTCCTGGTATGCTCCCACATCAACCCTTCCCTTACGGACGTGAACACGGCCAATTTCCTGGCTGAAAAATGGTTCGTGAACGTGGACGACCAGCTTGAAACGATCTTCGGCAAGGACTTCAACTCCATGAAGGCCATCATCACCGCCCCGTTCGTGACCAACCGGAAAACCTGGCACAGGTTCGCCCGGAAGCGGCAACGCATCTGTTCGTTCATGGGCAGCGTGAACAACCCAAAGTTCCTGACCGATAACGAGAACCGCCGTTACCTGGTGTTTACGACCAAAGACATTTCCTTCAACCACGACCTTGATATGGGCAAGGTCTGGGCGCAGGCCTTGCACCTGCTTGAGAACAAGTACAACTACTGGTTCACCCAGGAAGAAATGATCCAGTTGAACCAGGTGAATGAAATCTACCGGCAGGTTCCACCGGAGGAAGAATGGCTGATGAAGATGTACGAGCCGTGTGAACCCACCAACGCCCACGCCAGGTTCCTTATGCCGTCCGAAATGCTGACCCGGATCAATGCTTTCTCCGGGATGCGGCTCTCGATCAAGAAGCTGTCCTATGCAATGGAACGGTTAGGCTTTGGCAGCCCGGTATCCAAACGGGTGAACGGTAGTCCCAGGAAAGTCTATGCGGTGATAGAACGGACGGATTCGGATGAGGACAAGTACCAGGATGAAGTCAGGAGATCATTCGGACAGGCCGCTGAGGAAGTGCCGGCATACGTCAAGGACTTGCTCAACAACTAACCGGACTTCTTGCTGTCCCGGTAAGCGTTCAGCTTCCCTTTCACAAACTCCTTGATGGCCTTTTGCAGGCTGTCGTATCCGGCAATTTCGTTGAATTGCTTCTCTCCATTGCCGGAGGCCTCCATGCCCCAGATGCTGACAAATCGCTCGATCAGTCCGTCCTCGATCACGCCCACCCTTTTCTCGAACTCATAATTATACTGGCCGTCGTAGAACTTTCTGAACTCAATGTTCAGCAGGTTCACCTGTGCTTCAATGGCAAGCTGCATGGCATCCTGTTGTTCGCTGGTCAATATGGCTGTGTCCTGGCTCATGGATTTGGGTCTGTAAAGATAAAAAAACAGACATGCACAGACTTAAATACTACAACTACTACACTACTACATAGATATAAATAACTGATAATAAGAGACTAAGCTAAAACCCGCCGTAGTAGCAGTAGTAGTTGTAGTAGCGTAGTCGGGTAGTATTTGAAAAAACGGGAAGTTAAAAACGTGAAATCAGACAAATGTGCACAAAACCCGCACTGATGATTCACAAATTTTCACAAATGATGGACAAAAGACAGACTAAAAATCACAGGTTTGAGCGTGTCTCACTTACAACCGTTGTAAGATTTAACACAACCGTTGTTGAGATTTTTACAACGGTTGATCTTTCCCCGGTAATTCCTTGCAGCTCCCCAGCTCCTAATGTTGTTTTGTATGACAGTCATGGAGCCAAGAACAAAAATAAAAGCACAGTCAAAAAGCCAGTTGGCGGCGGCGTATGGTGTGAGCTTGAAGACGTTGAATAGTTGGCTAAAGCCATTTCGTAAGGAAGTCGGCGATTACAGAGGCAAAGTATTTACAATCAATCAAGTACGGATTATTTACCAGCAGGTAGGAGAACCGTAAGCAGTCCTATAAACGCTCTGAAATTCCGTATTTTGCATAAAAATCACGGCTTTGAGCAGACCATTCAAATCAGAGAAAGTAATTGAGGAACAAATATCCGACGCCACTTTACGTGCCTATCATGTTGGCTATGACCAGAACCGATTTCGCCTGCAACCATTAGCCAATGTCATTGCAGAGGTTATTCCTGAATTTGCATTGGGACATCACACCGGTGGTAGCATCCCAATTACAGAAATAAGAAAAAGACTACTGGAGGCTGCAAGGACAATCTATAATACTGATAAGTATAGCCGACGTGGTGAGTTCGGAGAATTAATTCTTCATTTGTTGCTGAGGGATTTTTATGGAAGTACGCCTTTGATCTCAAAGATATACTTCAAAGATACCGCCAATGTCACAGTTCATGGGTTTGATGGTGTACACGTCGTAGAAAATGGCGCCGAGGCTAAACTATGGCTCGGAGAATCGAAACTGTACGATAGTGGTAAAGCAGGTGTCAAGGCCCTTGCAGGAGATATCAGACAACATTTGAAAGAGGATTATCTAAGAAGGGAGTTCACACTTATTTCCAGGAAAGTGCCGCAAGACTTCCCTGAACGACAGAAATGGCTCGACCTAATGGACGGCAATCAGAAACTTGATACCATATATCGAGGTATTACTATTCCTGTTGTTTGCACATATTCAAGTGATGCCATAAATAAGTACGATAGCGAGGTTCCCGAATACTTTGCTGAATTTGAAAAAGAATGCAAGCAACTCAAGGAAGAATTCGACAACGAAGTTACCACCACAGATATTGATATTATTCTATTGCTACTCCCCGTCAAGAGTAAGCCGGAACTTGTTGATGAATTACACAAACGGTTAACAAACATGCAGGAAATATGAGCTATTCAAGCTTTTCTGAAGCCGTTTCGCTTCTGCAAAATGCTCAACTGATACAGCACAGTGAAAGCTTTGAACTTGCCAAGTATTGCGCAGGCTTGCTAAGAGACAAAACACTTGAAGATAATGGTAGAGAGTTGATAATACGAGTTCTGGATGCTTGGGATAAAATTGATACTGCAACAAAACCAATGTGGAATGACCTCATTGAGGCAAGTGGCCTCTACCCGTACGTAAATGATGAATTTATCAAAGGAGCCGGGTTGTTACGCTATGAATTACATCGATCCCCCTTCTTAAAGGATTACTTCCTCCACGAAGAACAACACCAAATTTCAATGAATCTGCTTTCGGAAGAGAGCGTTGTACTGAGTGCACCGACAAGTTTTGGAAAAAGCCTTTTGATACAGGAAATAGTAGCAAGTGGCAAATACAAAAACATTGTAATTGTACAACCTACTTTAGCATTACTTGATGAAACCCGTAAGAAGCTGAGAAAATATGGGGATAAATACAAAATCATCCTGTCCACATCACATGAACCAAGTGAGACCGATGGCAATGTATTTCTGTTTACAGGTGAACGGGTTGTTGAATACAAACATTTTAATACTGTTGACTTTTTTGTTATAGATGAGTTTTACAAACTCAGTCCGGACAGAGATGACGAGCGTGCCGTCATATT
>JAGQZQ010000014.1 GCA_020435415.1 Flavobacteriales bacterium | reverse complement strand
TGATTGTTATTATGTGAATAAAGACTTCTACAATGCCCTCGAGTATTACGACAAGGCCATCTCCGTTGCAGCTGCAGATATGGACTATGCGCTTTATCAGAAGGCAATGGTACAAGGTGTGTTAAGTAAGTATGGAGAAAAGGTCAAGACCCTGGAGTCGCTGCTGGCTTCCCATTCTAAGTCTGGCTATCGCGCCGCAGCTACCTATGAACTGGCCAATGCTTACGGTACGATGAATCGTCCGGAGGATGCATTGAAAGAATATGCCCGCGTGGAAAAGGACTACCCCCAGAGTGTTTACGTGAAAGATGCCATCATGAAAAGGGGACTGATCTTTCTGCAATCCGGAAAGTCAGAGGAGGCGAGGGCTTCATTTGAAAAAGTTGCCGTTGAGCATATGGGCACCGATGCAGCCCGGGAAGCGCTGAATGCTTTGAAGGAATACTACGTGGAGCGTGGTCAGGTGGATGCCTATTTCGAATGGGTGAAAAATAAACTGCCGGGAACTTCTATTGAGCTTACAGCCCAGGATTCGATCACCTACGAAGCGGCTTATCTGAGGTATATGAAGAGTGATTGCAGCGGAGCGATGAAGGATTTCGAAAATTATCTCGGACGTTTTCCGGATGGTATTTTCAGCGTTCAGGCGCACTTTTATAAATCCGAATGTGAGTACTTCATTGAGGCGTACGACAAGGCACTCAAGGGATATGAGTATGTGATCTCCAAGCCCAAGAATACCTATACCGAGCAATCACTGCAGGCAGCTGCAAATATCCACATGATCAAGATAGAATACGGACCGGCGCTGAAGTACTGGAAGGCACTGGATCAAATTGCCGAAATGCAGTCTACCAAACAGGCTGCTATGGTCGGGCAATTAAGATGTTATGCATCACTTTCAGGTCATGAAGAGGTGCTGGAACTGGCCCGGAGGATTCTGGAATTATCGAAAGTAGATAAGGCCCTGGAAGTTGAAATTCATCTGTTGTGGGGCGAATCTGCCCTTGGGTTGAACCGGAGCGATGAAGCCATGGAACAATTTGAATGGGTGTTCAAACATAGTAAAGGCCAGATGGCAGCTCGTGCCCAATACAGAAAAGCATCCATCCTGCATAGCCGGCAGGAATACAAAGCTTCCGAAGAAGCTATTTTTACCCTCATTGATGAACTTACTTCTTATGATGAATGGGTGGCAAAGGCCTTGTTGTTGCTGGCGGAGAATTATTATCAGCAGGGAGACCTGTTCCAGGCAAAATACACCCTCAAGTCGCTGGTGGAAGATGCCCGGGTGGAATCAGTCAAGAAGCAAGCGCGTGAACGCCTTGCGATCATAGAAGCAGAGGAGAAAGCCAATCAAAGGGTGAGGGAAAGAGATACCCTCGAAATAGAATTGGACAGAAATCCGGTTCCGGACCGTACGCAAAAGGAGGAAGATCATGAATAAGCTGTTGATATCCGCTTTGAGTGTGGCTTTTGTCTGTGGTATGACCGCGAGATCGACGGCCCAGAATAAAGACCTGGAGACGGTGAAGTTTAAGGTGTCAACCAACTTCAGGCCTACGGTGGTTGAGGCGGTCAAACGCAATGATCTGCCGCAGATTCCGGATACCACCATTCCGGCGCCTCCCATGAAGGTGGAGGTGATAAAAAAGCAAATGCAAACCGGCTTTACACCGGAGCCTATTGCCGCAGCAAAATTCAAGGGAGAAAAGCTGCCCAGATTATACCGTGGTTATGCCCGCGGCGGCATCGGCAATTATGCTACGCCCTATGCGGAGATCTACCTGAATTCCCTGAGATCGCGTAAGGGGGCATTGGGTGCCCATCTTAAGCACCTTTCTTCAGCAACCACTTTGAAGGACGCAGGATATAGCGGTTGGAGTGAAAATGGGGTAACACTTTACGGAAAGAAGTTTTCGCGTAAGGCTTCCTGGGAAAGCTCCCTGGATATGCAAAGCAAGGCTGTACATTATTATGGCTTCAATGCATCGGATAGCTTGATACCCTATTATGATATTCCGATAGAAAAGGAAGACCTGAGACAGCGGTTCTTAGGCTTGCAGTTCGATCTCGGCGTGCAAAACCAGCAGGTAGATACCGGAAAGATGCGTTTGCATTCCCATGTGAGCGTACGTCGGTACATGGATCTTATTGGTGTGGCAGAAAACCGCATCAAGTTTAATGCAGGCATGGCCAGGGCATTCAATACCGAATTCCTCAACATAGATCTGAACACCTATTATTATGGTCAGGCGCTTTATGTTGATACAGCCTCTGCGGTCATATTGAATCTTAACCCGAGAATTTCCACACGGAAGGAACGTCTGTTCTTTACCATTGGCGCGCAGCTTTTCTTAGAGTCTGACAGTACCAGGGAAAAGAACTTTTATCCGGATATGCAATTGGGTTATCACCTGGTTCGGAATGTGGTAACCGCTTATATGAAGGGATATGGGGATGTACGACGTAATGACCTGGCCCAACTTGCAGGAGAAAATCCATGGATTGCAACGGATAATTTGGATTTCAGGTTGATGAATAAGCGGGAATTGGGTGTGACGGGTGGACTCAGGGGAAGTTTGAGTCGGAATACCACCTATACAGTAAGCTATACCCTGTTTAATGTGAAGAATGTCGCACTCTTTGTCAATGACCCCACAATGGTGCTCCGGAATAAGTTCCTGCCGGTCTATGACGACATGACATCCGGTCGTGCTCATGGGGGCTTTACCTGGGATGACCAGAACCGTTTCCGTTTATCCCTGAACGGAGAATACAATACCTATCAGATGGATTCCGTGTCAGAAGCCTGGCACCTGCCGCAGTTAAAGGCAGGTGGTACTTTTCGGTATAATTTCAGAAATAAACTGCTGACAACATTGAACGCTCATTATGTGGGGCAACGGAAATATCTGGCCGGCTATGATGACGCTGGTAAGGAAGTCTCCGGAAATCTTCCCGGATATCTGGATATGGGACTTGAGTTGGAATACCGTTATTCCAAGATACTATCTGCCTGGATCAAGTCTTATAACCTGCTGGGAAAGAGGTATATGATATGGAATCAATACCCCTCTCAGCGCCTTCAGGTAATGCTCGGCTTTTCCTATTCTTTCTGGGGGCAATAATTTCTTGCTTTTATGTTAATTATTTGTTGATAAAATCAACAGGCTTAAGGGTGCCCGAAAGCCGCTCGGAGCGCAAAAATGCTATCTTTGTGAAAGCTTTGAAAAAAGCCGGTAAATAAGGGGTCGCAGAATCGGTTTGCAGACGATCACGAACGGCTTTAAGTGCAACAGACCAAGCGTCCGGTCCTGGTAAACACGGTACATACAAAGTTTAAAAGTTGATCATCGTATATCAACAACATCGATCATAGGAATATGAGTGAAGAAACGGAAGTTAAAATGACGAAGGAAAAAGATTACTCGGCATCCAGTATACAGGTTCTGGAAGGATTGGAAGCAGTGCGGAAACGCCCTGCCATGTATATCGGCGATGTGTCATCGAAAGGACTTCATCACCTGGTGTATGAAGTGGTAGATAACTCTATCGATGAAGCCCTTGCAGGACATTGCCGGAATATCGACGTACATATCAACAAGGGAAATTCCATCACCGTTCAGGATGACGGACGTGGTATCCCAACAGAAATGCACGAGAAGGAAAAGCGTTCGGCCCTGGAAGTGGTTATGACGGTGCTTCACGCAGGTGGTAAATTTGATAAAGATTCGTACAAAGTATCCGGTGGTCTGCATGGTGTGGGTGTATCATGTGTGAACGCCCTATCCAATCACCTGAAGGTGGAGGTGCACCGCAAAGGAAAAGTGTTTGTTCAGGAATACGAGAAAGGGAAGCCTCTCTATGATGTAAAGGAAGTGGGGACGACGGACAGAACCGGCACGACCGTGACCTTTCAACCGGATGATACAATCTTCAATACCACCGAATACCAATACGATACCTTGTCTGCGCGTCTTCGCGAACTGGCATTTCTTAACAAGGGAATCAGGCTGACGCTCACGGATCACCGCCATGCAGAAGGTGAAGCCGAAACCACAGAAACATTTTTTTCGGAAGGTGGCCTCAGCGAGTTCGTTGAGTTTCTGGATGCCACTCGGGAAAAACTCATTCCCGATCCCATCCATATCGAAGGCGATAAAAACGGTATCCCCGTGGAAGTGGCCATGCAGTACAACAACACTTTTGCTGAAAATGTACACTCCTACGTTAACAATATTAATACACACGAAGGTGGAACGCACCTGGCAGGTTTTCGCCGGGCTTTAACCCGTACCCTGAAATCTTACGCTGAGAAATCGGGTATGCTGACCAAATTGAAATTTGAGATCAGCGGTGATGATTTCAGAGAAGGACTGACCGCAGTGATCTCCGTAAAGGTGGCAGAACCTCAGTTTGAAGGGCAGACGAAAACCAAACTTGGAAATAATGAAGTGACCGGTGCTGTGGATATCGCGGTGGGAGAAATGCTTAACAACTACCTTGAAGAGCATCCCAAGGAAGCCAAAGCCATTGTGCAAAAAGTGATACTTGCTGCCACCGCAAGACATGCGGCGCGTAAGGCAAGGGAACTGGTGCAGCGGAAAAGCGTTCTCACCGGATCCGGATTACCCGGAAAGCTTTCGGATTGTTCGGAAACTGATCCGGGACAATGTGAGATTTTCCTTGTGGAAGGAGATTCGGCAGGTGGTACAGCCAAGCAGGGTAGGGACAGAAGGTATCAGGCGATCCTGCCACTTCGTGGTAAGATACTCAACGTAGAGAAGGCCATGGGGCATAAGATCTACGAAAATGAAGAAATAAAAAATATGTATACTGCCCTCGGGGTGACCACAGGTACCGAGGAAGATGAGCGGGCACTCAACACCGACAAGCTCCGGTATCACAAGATCGTGATCATGACGGATGCCGACGTGGATGGCAGCCACATCACGACACTTATTCTTACGTTCTTCTTCAGGTACATGAAAGAACTGATCGAAGCAGGTTATATCTATATCGCCGCCCCACCTCTTTACCTGGTTAAGAAAGGAAAGGATGAGCGGTATTGCTGGAACGAAAACGAACGCGATATCGCCATCAAGGACTTCGCCAAAGAAGGGAAGGAAAGCAGTGTGAATGTGCAGCGTTATAAGGGTCTTGGAGAGATGAACGCTGAACAGTTGTGGGCAACGACCATGAACCCTGAATCCAGAACCTTACGCCAGGTGAGCATTGAGAGTGCCGCTGAAGCAGACCGCGTGTTCTCCATGTTGATGGGCGATGATGTTCCCCCTCGCCGGGAGTTCATCGAACGCAACGCGAAGTACGCAAAGATCGACGCCTAAACTTCTGCGGTTTTTCCATGAACCCCGAAATGGGCAATTGCCGGATTTGGTTATCTTTGTTCGTCCCCACGGAACGTCCCATTGTTGAAACTATAAATATTAGCGTACCATGAAAGTTAGTGTGATCGGCGCAGGAAATGTAGGTGCAACCTGTGCCAATGTAATTGCCCACAAAGAATTGGCTACCGAAGTGGTGGTCGTGGATATCAAAGAAGGTCTGGCCGAAGGAAAGTCTCTTGACATCTGGCAAACAGCGCCCATCAACTTGTATGATACCCGTGCTATCGGCGTAACAAACGACTACGCAAAAACGGCCGGCTCTGAAGTGGTGGTTATTACTTCCGGTCTGCCCCGCAAGCCTGGAATGAGCCGCGATGACCTTATCGCGACCAACGCTGGGATCGTGAAAACGGTAACCGAAAATGTGATCAAGCATTCTCCAAATGCCATCATCATCATCGTGTCTAATCCGTTGGATGTGATGTGCTATTGTGCATACCTAACCGCCAAGGTAGACTCTTCAAGGGTCTTTGGTATGGCAGGTATCCTGGATACCGCGCGCTATCGTGCATTCCTCGCCGAAGCATTGGATGTGTCTCCTAAAGATATTCAGGCACTCCTGATGGGTGGACATGGCGATACCATGGTTCCCCTGCCAAGATATACAACCGTTTCAGGAATTCCTGTGACAGAAATGATCGATGAGGACAAACTGAATGCCATTGTTGAACGCACCAAGAAAGGTGGTGGTGAACTTGTTAACCTGATGGGAACTTCTGCATGGTATGCCCCCGGTGCTGCCGCTGCACAAATGGTAGAGGCGGTTGTGAGGGATCAGAAGCGTATCTTCCCCTGCTGTGCATGGCTTCAAGGTGAATACGGTATGAAAGATATTTACCTCGGCGTACCTGTAAAATTAGGTAAGAAGGGCATTGAGCAAATTGTTGAAGTGAAGCTGGATGATGCGGAGAAAGCTCTTCTGGAACAATCAGCCAGCGCCGTTAGAGAGGTGATGGCCGTTCTTGACGGAATGCAGCAGGTATCCTGATCTGAATAAATCCCAAACGATGCAATAGAAAATTTTCTATTGCATAGCGATTAAGAAAATTAACCTTTCCGGCCTGTACTTCGTGCATCCGAAAAGTGATTTTCTAAATCGGGATAACCCCAACTAAATACAGATAGTTCAGCTCGTTCCTCACCTCCTACTGCATAAGTTGGGTTAATATATCATTGAGAAGCGTCCTGCATCATGTGGGACGCTTTTTTTATCGCCCGTCGGCAGATACGATAAACCGGGCATGTCCAATCATATCTTCCAGATAAAGAGTCAGCAGGTAGGTGCCCGAGCCATACGCTTGGACGTCAATCGTCGGGTCGTGTGACGCGATTGTTCCATCCTGAACCAATCTGCCCAGCATATCATGAACCTGATACCGGTAGTGCATTCCGGCCATAAGTCCGGGGCAGGAGATATGGATTGTATTGGTTGCCGGGTTTGGAAAAATATGAACTTGTGATTCCGACATGTTCGGATCAATGGTGCCGAAGAATTTACTTCCGGTAAAAAGACCAAGCCCCCCGCGGTAATTTCCCATCACCAGGTCAATGACCCCGTCTCCGTTGATGTCGGTGCCATTTACGGAGGAGCGCTGGCCCTCCCGAATCTGCATGTAGGTGGTGTCGGTTTCAGTGAAGGCCCCATCCAGGTTGCCATCTATGTTGTCATACCGGAATATATAGCCGGTTTCTGAACCAACAAGGAGGTTGTAGCTGCCATTGTTATCATACATAAATGGCACACTGTATCCTGTGAAGTAACCGAACTGACGTGAATCTACATTTCCGAAGAAGTCGTCATGCGGTATTGCTTCACCAGGTGTGTCGGCCGCCTCGTCGTAAGTCGCATCGGGCCTTAAGCTATTGGTTACCTCAATATACATCGCCCCGGGATTGACGTCGGTTATGACGAAAGTTCCGTTGTTAGGAGCCTCGGTGCATCCGAAGGCATTCAGCTTTTCACCAATTCCAACACGACTGAGATCTGCACTTCCGTTGAACATATACCTGACGGTGATGCCGGATTGCCAAAGTATCTCCTTAACATCCAGCTTGAATTGGGCCTGTGTAGCTGTTCCGAGGTTCGGGTAATAATTCAGGTTTCCGTTGCGCTCACCCAACAGAATATCCGGCACTCCATTCCTGTCTACATCAATGATCTGTGGTGTGGCAAACTGACCGGGATCGATGGATTCGTAGTTGGCTTGCGTTAAACTGAAACTGGCCGGATTCCCCGGGCCGGCAGCGTTTTTGAATAAATGCACATAACCATTATAGTCGCCAAGTAGCATGTCATCATCGCCGTCATCATCCATATCGCCAAAGGCAGGAACGGCGCCGTATAAATTCAGTGAAGCAATGTTCAGGTAGTCCCTTGTGATGAGGGTGAACACAGGAGAAGTTGCAGTTCCTGTATTCTCAAAAAGAGCAAGCTGGGACTTGTAGTTACCTGCCGGACCATAATATGCATAGTTGCCCACGATCAAATCCTGAAGTCCGTCGGCATTGTAATCAAAAAAGACCGGATATGCTCCTTCTCCCAGATCAATCATATCCTCCTGTATAACGGAATTCTTGCGGAAAGAAAATACCGGGGCAAGGTCTGTATTCGTATTCTTATAATAATGTACGCTTTGGAAATTCTCCGCCGCATTCTGAGAGTTCGTGCCTATGATCAGGTCCCTTTTGCCATCATGATCTATGTCGACATAAAAACTGGCGGGAAAGATTTCCAGGTTTGCCGGTGTGTCGTAAATGGGGAACAGGCTGTCCTGGCTTATCATGACGGCGTTTGAAGAATCACCTCCATTGTTCAGGTAAACAAGATTGGCAAAGGAGATGTCTCCCAATATCAACTCTTTATCTCCATCGTCATCCCCATCAATTGCAAGTAGTGTTGAGCCTGAGTGAAGTTCTCCCGTCTCACTAAGGTCCGGAGATGTATCCCCGCCTTTACATGTGGCATTCAGGAGTACGGAATTGCTGCTGAAGTTCTCACTAAACTGTCCCCAGCAGGAGGTATTCAAAACGAAGTCGAGGCTATCCGGAATACCGTAGTTCTCCATGGACATGTTCTGGTGGTATTCCACCGTAGCCCCGGCAAGTCCGAACGTCAGGATGTCAATATCACCGTCGTTATCCACATCTGTGATGGCGGGAATATCCACGGCGCTGATCCAAAGATTGACATAGTTTGATCCGTACTGTGAATATACGAGGTACTTTTCCAGCTTGAAGGACAGTTGGGTGGCGGAAGAAGTGTTCTTGTATACAGAGAATCCTCCGTTGGAATAGGTGAAGATGTCTTCCTTGTTGTCGTTGTTGTAGTCTGCGAACAATGCCCAGTCATGGAGAGGCGGAAAGTTACCGGCCAGATCCGGTTGGTATTCATAGTTGATGGTATCATTTCCTCCAAGATGAATGAATGGGAGAAGGTGGTTACCACTCCGGTCGAAAACAACCAGGTCTTTATTTCCATCCAGGTTGATATCGATGGAAGAAAACTGGGTGAAGTTGAGACCGCCCGCCCAGGCATATGGAAGTGTTTCACCGCTTATGATCACCGGTACAGACATGTCCCGCTTAAAGGTAAGCTGTGCAAAAGATGACAAACTACCCAGAAGAAAGCACATGGACCAGAAACAACGTATTCTATTCATTTGGCCTTGGGTTGACCTGCTAAGTTACGGTAAATGTATCCGGTAAGGCAAGTCCCGCCGATGATTTTCCGATCCGTTTACAATTTGTTAAGACCTCATCGGCCTCGTTTTTTTTAAACTTTTGCAACTGCTGATAACCCATTGGTATTTATGGTTTGTTGTTCTATCTTTGCCGCTCGGAAAAAAATTCTCATTATGCAAAATAAGTTAGCGATACAGGTTTTTACGGTAGTGTTCGCATTGGTATGCCTGTTCCAGCTTTCGTTTACCTGGGTGGCCAACGGGGTAAGGAATGACGCTGAAGTCTGGGCCAAGGGATCTCCTGAAAAAGTTACCCATTATCTGGATTCAATTGCAACGGAGCCGGTATACAACCTCGGTGTTAAGAACTATACGTTCAGGGAAGTTCAAAACAACGAGATCAACCTGGGTCTTGACTTGAAAGGCGGAATGAACGTGACCATGGAAGTGTCCGTGGTGGATCTCATCCTTAACATGGCCAACAACAGTGATGACCCTGTTTTCCTTCAAGCCATCGATAAGGCTAAGGAAATGCAGAAAAGCAGTGATGAGGACTTTGTGACATTATTTGGTAAAGCGTTTGCACAGATCGATCCCAATGCCCGTCTTGCATCGGTATATGCCACCCTTGATCTGAAGGACAAGGTTAATTATAACTCTACAAACGAAGAGGTGTTGGCCGTGATCCGTGAGGAAGCGGAAGATGCCATTGATCGTACCTATAATATACTTCGCACCCGGATCGATAAATTCGGTGTTACCCAACCCAATATCCAGAGATTGGGAACATCCGGACGAATCCTTGTTGAACTCCCCGGTATTAAAGATCCAAAGCGGGTTACAGACCTTCTTCAGAAGACGGCACAGTTGGAGTTCTGGGAAACGTTTGAGAACCGCGAGATTTACCCTTACCTGGATAAGGTGAATACCCGTCTTCGCCAAATGCAATTGAGCGATCCGGCAGACTCAACGGCGAAGAGTACGGGAGATGATGTGACGGATTTCTTCAGTGAGCCTCAGAATCCTGACACCTCAGTTGTAGCAGACGGGACAGTGGTGACTGTCCCTGATTCACTGAAGAATGATTCATTGGCGAAATCCTTAGAGGATAAAGCTGAAACTGATGCATTAAGTCAGAAGAACCCATTGTTTGAATTATTGCAACCGCCCACGGACGAAAAAGGCGGATTGGCTCCCGGCGCCATTGTCGGTTATGTGCAGGTGAAGGACACTGCCAAGGTGAATGAATACCTGCATATGGAGGAATTGCGTGATCTCCTGCCCAGGGAAGTGAAGTTTGCCTGGAACGTAAAACCTGTCGGAGAAAAACAGGCTGTGATGACCCTGGTTGCGCTTAAAGTAACCAACAGGGATGGTAGTCCGGCGCTTTCCGGTGATGTGGTGGTAGATGCCCGTCAGGAATTCGGTCAGAACCGCGCTGAAGCGGAAGTGTTGATGATCATGAATGCTCAGGGAGCAAACTCATGGAAGAAGCTCACCAAAGAAGCATCATCAGGTTCTCAGAAGCGTTCCATTGCGGTTGTGCTGGATAACTATGTTTATTCTCATCCTTATGTAAAACAGGAGATCGGGAATGGTATATCCGTGATTTCCGGAAGTTTCTCCATTCAGGAAGCAGAAGACCTTGCAAACGTACTCAAAGCCGGTAAGCTTCCAGCCCCAGCCCGTATTGTTGAAAAGGCAGTGGTGGGCCCCTCTCTCGGTCATAAAGCCATTCGTGACGGTTTCCAGTCCTTCGCTATTGCGATGGTGCTGGTTCTGTTGTACATGGTGTTCTATTACTCACGTGCCGGGATGGTTTCCAACATCGCACTTCTTGCCAACATCTTCTTTATCATGGGTGTGCTTGCATCACTGGGTGCGGTTCTGACCCTGCCAGGTGTTGCGGGTATCGTGCTGACCATCGGTATGGCCGTGGATGCGAACGTACTTATCTATGAACGGGTGCGTGAGGAATTGGCACAGGGTAAGGGGTTGAGACTGGCCCTGAAGGACGGATATAAAAATGCATATTCTTCCATTGTGGATGCGAACGTTACCACCATGCTGACAGGTATCGTGCTATTCACTTTCGGTAGCGGTCCGGTTCAGGGCTTTGCAACTACGCTCATCATTGGTATTCTTACCTCATTGTTCTCTGCCATATTTATTACAAGACTGGTTTTCTTGTGGATGATGGACAAGGAACAAAAGATTACGTTTTATACGAAAGCTACCAAGAGCCTGTTCAGTAATTTGAGTATCAATTTTGTTGGGAAGCGGAAACTGTATTATGCCATCTCTGGGGCCGTTATCGCTGTTGGTATCTTCTCACTGGCTACAAAGGGACTCAATCTGGGGATCGATTTTGTGGGTGGAAGGTCTTATGTGGTTAGCTTCGATAAACCGGTTAATGCTTCGGAAGTTGGTAACATTCTGAAAGTACCGTTTGGCGGATCCATTCCCGAGGTTAAAACCTATGGAGGGTCAAACCAGCTGCGTATCACCACCAATTATATGATTGATCAGGATGGCCAGGAGGTAGATAATCAGGTGCAGACGGCACTTGAGGAGGGATTGAATTCCATTCAGCCCAACTGGAGTATCGAAAGCTCTAATAAGGTTGAGGCAACGATTGCGGATGATATCAAGCAGAATGCGGTATGGGCGCTTACATTTTCGCTATTCATTATCTTCCTGTATATCCTGATCCGGTTTAAGAAATGGCAATTCGGTCTGGGAGCACTTGCTGCATTGGCACACGATATACTTTTTGTACTCGGAGCATTCTCCTTACTGGATGCCATTGTGCCTTTCTCCATGGAAGTGAACCAGGCATTCATTGCTGCTACGCTTACGGTGATCGGTTATTCCATTAACGATACGGTGGTTGTGTTTGACCGTATCCGTGAATATCTCGCGGAGCATAAGCGCAAAGAAATGCCGGAAGTTATTAATATGGCCTTGAACAGTACACTTGGGCGAACCATCAATACATCGGTGACGGTATTCCTGGTGTTGATCTCTATCTTTATCTTAGGTGGTGAAGTGATTCGCGGATTCTCGTTTGCACTTCTTATCGGTGTGATTGTGGGTACCTATTCGTCAATTTGTATTGCCACTCCTATTGTAGTGGATTTGGTAAAGCCAAAAAAGGAAGACACTAAGTAGTAGACAGTATGCTGCTTTTTTTTAATCTCGGAGGAGGAGAGATTGTCGTCATCATGTTGGTGATCCTGTTGTTCTTTGGTGCAAAACGAATACCTGAACTGGCTCGTGGCCTTGGTAAGGGCATGCGTGAATTCAAGAATGCGGCGAATGATATTCAGCGGGAGATCCAGCAAAGTACAAACATCGATCAGGACAAAAAGAAGGACGATGCCAGAAAGAATGATGAACCATCCGCGTCATCGTCCAACTGATCAGGACCTAGTCCTATAGTACAAGAGAAAATTTTTAAAGAAGAAAGACATCCCTATCTTCGGTTCCCGGATTAACTTTACCTGCATTCTTTAACCCATCCGGTCAGACCGTGAATAATTACCTGTTACTTATTGGTGGACTTGCCACGTTGGTTGTGGCGGGCGAGTTACTTGTTAAAGGTGCGGTTGCTATTGCACTGCGCCTTAAAATATCCACCCTGGTGGTGGGTATGACCGTGGTATCCATGGGCACTTCGGCGCCCGAGCTTATCGTGAGTATACAGGCTGCATTGAATGGTCATCCGGATATTGCAATAGGGAATGTAGTGGGTTCAAACATTGCCAACATTGCCCTTATTCTTGGAATCACCGCGCTAATCTTTCCCGTTGCAGTCAATCGTTCTTCGGTTAGAATTGACTGGCCCATGATGATGATTGCCAGTTTGCTTTTTACCGTTTTCGCATGGAATGGCATTCTGGAAATGTGGGAAGGAATGGTTTTCCTTGTGGTGTTGATCAGTTTTATGATCTGGCTGGTGATGAAATCCAGGCGTGAAGAAAAACAAAAGGGCGATAATGAAGGTGTAAAAAAGTACATGTCCGTTTGGAAAAGTATTACGCTTATCGTCGCTGGTGGTGTGGGTCTGGCATTTGGTGCCGATTGGATGATTGGCGGTGCGGTGAACATTGCCACCAAGCTTGGCGTGTCTGAAAGGATTATTGCGGTCTCAATGATCGCGTTTGGTACAAGTGTTCCGGAACTGGTCACGTCTGTGATGGCTTCCTTTCGGCGTGAGACGGATATCACCGTGGGTAATCTTATCGGGTCGAATATTTTTAACCTCCTCGCCATACTTGGAACGACTTCACTTTTCGCAGAAATCCCGGTAGCGGAAGAGGTCATGCGTTCCGATGTGTTCTGGATGTTGGGAACAAGTGCTGTCATCCTTCCCATGATGATATTCCGATTCAGGATTGAACGTCTTGCGGGGTTGGTGTTGATTGCAGCCTATGCGGTTTATATGATTCTCTTGTTTTAGAAACGGAGTTGATCTTTTTTAAAATTCAGACCCGTTAGGGTCTTTTTTTTGCATGAAATCTTGGATAAAATAAAAAAATGGATGGAGTGTGTAAAAATTTAGGGGGGTAATCTCAAAAAAAGTGTAAAATATTTGACTTGACCCCTGAAATGGAATACCTTTGCGTCACATTAACACCTAATAACAGCTATTTATATGTCTACAGCAGCCAGTTTCAGATTTGAAGCCCTTGATAGCGTGATCAACAGGGTGCCATCTGTACCCAATGGAGTTCAAGGATCTGTTTCAACGTATTATGGAAGTAAAGTGTTCGGAATTGATGCCATGCGTGAGTATTTGCCGGATGATGCTTTCAGTGATGTACGGAATGCCGTTCAACGCGGGGAAAGGCTTAGCAGGAAGATTGCCGATCAGGTGGCATCATCAATGAAGGCCTGGGCTATTGAGCGCGGTGCGACCCATTATACACACTGGTTTCAGCCATTAACCGGTTCTACTGCTGAAAAACATGATGCGTTTTTTGAACCTACCTCTGACGGACGGGCTTTTGAATCCTTCGGTGGCAACCAACTGGTGCAACAGGAGCCGGATGCTTCCAGTTTTCCAAGCGGTGGATTGAGAAATACGTTTGAAGCCCGTGGATATACAGCGTGGGATCCGACATCTCCGGCCTTTATTATTGGTAAAACACTTTGCATCCCAACGATATTCGTATCATATACAGGTGATGCGCTGGACTATAAGACGCCATTGCTCAGGGCACTTCATAAAGTGGATGAAGCTGCAACGGCTGTTTGTCAGTATTTCGACAAGAATGTTACCAAGGTAACTGCTACCCTGGGCTGGGAACAGGAATACTTCCTCGTGGACTCGGCACTATATGCGGCACGTCAGGATCTTGCTTTGACAGGAAGAACCCTCTTCGGGCACGCATCCGCAAAGGATCAGCAATTGGAAGATCACTATTTCGGCTCAATTCCCGACCGGGTGGGTGCTTTTATGAGAGACTTTGAAGCGGAATGTCTGATGTTGGGTATACCGGTGAAAACACGTCACAATGAGGTTGCGCCCAACCAGTTTGAGTGCGCGCCGGTATTTGAGGAATGTAACCTGGCCGTGGATCATAACCAACTCCTCATGGATGTGATGGAGAAAACCGCGCGTCGTCATAATTTCCGGGTGCTGTTGCATGAGAAACCGTATGCCGGTGTCAATGGTTCCGGAAAGCATAACAACTGGTCGCTGGCCACAAGTACAGGTAAAAACCTGTTGAGTCCCGGTTCTACACCAAAGACAAACCTTCAGTTTCTGACCTTTTTTGTGAATACCATTATGGCGGTTCATCAGCATGCCGATTTGCTTCGTGCCTGTATCGCATCCGCCGGAAACGACCATCGGCTGGGAGCCAATGAAGCGCCACCTGCAATCATTTCCATCTTTATCGGCTCGCAGTTAACCAACGTGTTGGATGACCTTGTTGAAAGAGTAGGGAAGGGAAATTTATCTCCCGATGATAAAACGGCTCTTAAGTTGGATATCGGAAAAATTCCGGAGATTCTTAAGGATAATACAGACCGTAACAGGACATCTCCTTTCGCCTTTACCGGAAATAAGTTTGAACTGAGGGCAGTAGGGTCTTCGGCCAACTGCGCATCCGCAATGACGATCATGAATGCGATCATGGCCGATCAGCTGAAGAAGTTCAAAGTGGAGGTGGATAAGCACATTAAGAAAGGTGCAAAGAAAGATGTGGCCATTTTAAGGGTGCTTCGTCAATACATCATCGACTCCAAGAACATTCGTTTCGAAGGAAATGGTTACGGTGATGCGTGGGTGAAGGAAGCTGCCAAACGGGGTCTTTCAAATGTCAAGACCACTCCGGAAGCACTGGATGCAATGATCACCAAAGAGGCGGCCGAGTTCTTCAGTAGAAACGATATTTACACGGAACGGGAATTGCATGCCCGCTATGAAATCCAACTGGAAACATATACCAAGAAGATTCAGATTGAATCGAGGGTGATGGGGGATCTGGCGATCAATCACATTGTGCCTACTGCTATCCGCTATCAAAATGTACTGCTGGAAAATGTCAGAGGATTGAAAGAGGTTCTTACCAAAGCGGAGTATGATAAGGCAGCAAAGATTCCGTTGGATACCATTAAGACCATCTCTGAACATGTTGCGGCGATCACAAATGGGGCAAACGAAATGCTCGAGGCGCGGAAAAAAGCCAACGCGATTACAGATGCCAGAAAGAAAGCAGTGGCCTATTGCCACGATGTGAAAAAGTATTTTGAGGTGATCCGTTACAATGTGGATAAACTTGAATTGGTGATTGATGATGAGATATGGCCGCTTCCGAAATACCGGGAGTTGCTGTTCTCAAGATAAACATGGATAAAAAAGGGGCAATCGCCCCTTTTTTTGATGTTCGACTCGAAATATTTCGGAATTCATTTACTCCTGAGTCAAGGCCATGTAAACAGCTTGATGATCGTTGGCTGATTGGTGAAAGACAACCCAATCGGTATGGATTCGAAAAGCCTGTCATTCAGTAATTACGACCGGCTGTTGCATGGCAATCGGCTTGTATTATTTGAAAATAATTATTTATTTAGCGGCGGTCAATGGTGACCAAGAGCGCACAGTCTTATCCAAAACGAAATCTATGATCTCCAATCTTGCACGCTTTCTAGGTACGGTATTTTTCCTGGCCATTTGCAGTCTGTCGTCCTTTGCGCAAAAGGATTTCCTGGATGATGCCAATGCCAAATTCAATAATTACCAATACTCGGCAGCCATAGATCCATTCAAGAAGGCTTATGCCAAGGAGAAAAAGCCTGTAAAGAAAGCTGAGATACTCTTTAAGACCGCAGAATGCTATCGTTATATCAATGATACGAAGCAAGCGGAGATTTGGTATGATAAGGCGATCAAAGCAAAATATAAGGACCCCATTGCGCAACTCTACCTCGCTGATATGAAAAAGATCAATGAGAAGTATGAGGAAGCCATTGTGGAATATGAGAAGTATAAAAAGCTGGTTCCCGATGATTCCCGCGGCGAAGCAGGAGTGGAGGCCTGTAAGAATGCACAGGACTGGAAAGACAATCCCACAAGATATAAGGTGGAGAACATGGCGCTGATCAATAGCCCTCAATCCGACTTTTCACCGGCATACGCCAAGAAGGACTACTCCATATTGTATTTCACATCCACCCGCCCCAGCTCAACGGGAAAAGGAGTGGATGAATGGACAGGTGAAAGTTTCAGCGACCTCTACGAAACCAAGCGTGATCGCAATGGTAAATGGAGTGAACCAACGCTCATCCCCGGGACTGCTAATGGCGAATCCAATGACGGAAGCCCATGGCTGAATGAAAGAGCCAATGAGATGACCTTCACCCGTTGTACAGCGGAGCAGGACAAACAGTTGGTGTGTAAAATATGCCAGTCCAGAAAGAAAGGAACAGGTTGGGAAGATGTGGTTGAACTTCCCTTCGGGAATGATTCCTCTACTGTAGGACACCCCAGCTTGACCGAAGATGAACTTACCATTTACTTTGCCTCTGACATGGCCGGCGGCCAGGGTGGTAAGGATATCTGGAAAAGCAACTACGATAAAAAGACCAAAGTGTGGTCTGATCCGGAGAACCTCGGACCCACCATCAATACCCCCGGTGATGAAATGTACCCATTCATCCATGCAGACGGAAAGCTGTACTTCGCGTCTAATGGACATGCCGGTATGGGTGGACTGGATATTTTCTGGTCAGACCAGAAAGAAGGTAAGTGGACCAAACCCGAAAATATGAAGTCGCCAATCAACAGTCCTGGTGACGATTTTGCCATCATCATTGAGAAGACAGCAGAGAGAGGATACTTTACTTCCAACCGCGTTAACGGAAAAGGTGGTGATGATATCTATATGTTCTGGTTGCCACCATTGATCTTCACCCTGCAGGGTGTGGCTTATGATGTTGATTCCAAACAGGTATTGCCAAGCACCACCGTTAGCATTACCGGTTCCAATGGCGAAAGTATGCAGATCAACACCGATACAGCAGGACATTACTTTACTAAGATTGCCCAGAACGTGACCTATGATCTGGTTGCTACCAAAAAGGATTATCTGAAAGACAGCGGAACTGAAACCACTGTTGGCCTGACCGAGTCAACGGACCTGATCCACGACTTTTATCTCCAAAGCATCAAGGTGGGTGAGATTCGTTTTCCCGATGTATTGTACGATCTGGATAAATATGAACTAAGGCCGGAGTCAAAGGATTCTCTGGACTTCCTTTACAAGGTATTGATTGATAACCCAACGATCGTTATCGAACTTTCTTCACACACCGACTCACGCGGTAGCGATAAATACAACCAGAAACTGTCGCAGAACCGTGCCAAATCATGTGTAGACTACCTGATCTCTAAAGGGATTCCTGCTGATCGCATGGTGCCTGTGGGTTATGGCGAGAAGAAACTTCTGGTAAGCGATGCCGAAATAGCCAAGCTTGAAACGGAAGATGAAAAAGAAGCAGCACACCAGAAAAACCGTCGTACCGTATTCCGGGTATTGAGGGACGACTATGTGCCGAAGGCAGCAAGCGGACGATAGTTTTAAACAGTATATACCCTGAGCATCCCGCAAAAAGCGGGATGCTTTTTTTATTTCCTGCACGACCAACATGATTTTCAACGTACCTTTGTTCCTCAAATGAGTCATTCACTTAAATACGACAGACGCGGCGTTTCTGCAGATAAGCAGGATGTTCATAATGCCATTGCCAACCTTGATAAAGGATTGCACCCCCATGCCTTTTGCAAAATTCTTCCCGATCACATCGGTGGTGATGAGCAATATTGCAATATCATGCATGCGGATACCGCCGGTACAAAAACAGCCATAGCTTATCTGTACTGGAAAGAAACAGGTGATCTTGGCGTGTGGAAGAATATTGTGCAGGATGCACTGGTCATGAATC
Organism: Flavobacteriales bacterium; assembly: GCA_020435415.1. NCBI lineage: Bacteria > Pseudomonadati > Bacteroidota > Flavobacteriia > Flavobacteriales > Flavobacteriales bacterium. Next base: position 28,050 of record JAGQZQ010000014.1, on the reverse strand, counting down.
TTGATGACCTGATCTGTGTCGGAGCAACAACAGGCATCGTCTTTTCTTCTACCATCGGAAGGAACAAAAATCTTATAACAGCAGATGTTCTCAAACATCTGATTCAAGGAACGGCAGAGTTGGCTGACGAGTTGAAAGCATTGGGTGTGGAGATACATTTGGCAGGTGGTGAAACAGCCGACGTTGGCGATATCGTCAGAACCCTTGATGTGGGATTCACCGCTTTTGCCCGCTTGAAGAGGTCGGACCTTGTGGTGAATAATATAACCCCGGGACTGGCAGTTGTAGGACTTGCTTCATACGGACAGGCAAACTATGAGAAAGAATACAACAGCGGAATGGGTAGCAATGGCCTCACATCCGCACGTCATGATGTGCTTTCTAAACATTATCTCAGGAATTACCCCGAAAGTTTTGATCCGAATGTGCCGGAAGATGTGCTTTATACCGGTCCTCACAAGCTAACGGATATTGAGGAAAAGACAGGTCTGCCGGTTGGTAAGTTGTTGTTGTCTCCTACCCGCACCTACGCGCCCGTCGTTCATAAAATCCTTGAAACTGAACGATCCGCAATCAAGGGAATGATCCATTGTTCAGGGGGGGGACAAACCAAAGTGCTGAAGTTCATTGAAGGCGTGCGTGTAGTCAAAGATAACATGTTGCCTGTGCCGCCTTTGTTTGCGATGATTCAAAAAGACTCCGGAACTCCATGGGAAGAAATGTATAAGGTGTTTAATATGGGACACAGATTGGAGATTTACCTGGAAGAAGCTTCTGCAAATAAGGTGATAGATATTGCGGAGTCATTTGGCATCCAGGCACAAATCATCGGTCGTACGGAAAAAGCCGATCGCAGTGAAGTTGCCATCAGCAGCACACATGGATCTTTTCAATATCATTAATTAAGTGTTGTGTTAGACAAACTCGAAGCCATAAAACAGCGCTGGGATGCAGTTGGTGAACAAATCACCGATCCCAACATCATTGCCGATCAGAAGCAATTCATACGTCTTTCCAAAGAGTATAAAGATCTTCAGGATATCGTGGATATGTACAAGATTTATAAGGAGGTTGTACAAAATCTCGAATCTTCCAAAAAGATATTGGAAACCGAAAAGGATGAAGAGTTCAGGGAGATGGCCAAGTCGGAGATCGATACGCTTTCTGAAAAGAAGGAAGAACTTGAAGAGCAGATCAAGGTATTGTTGTTGCCGAAAGATCCGGAAGATGACCGCAACGCGATTGTGGAAATCAGGGCTGGTACCGGTGGAGACGAAGCCAGCATTTTTGCCGGTGACCTCTATCGTATGTACACCAGGTTTGTGGAGACCCGTGGATGGAAACTGGAGGCCATGGACCATACGCAAGGCACCGCAGGCGGTTTTAAAGAAATGATTTTTAAAGTGGTTGGTCCCGGCGCTTATGGTATTTTGAAGTATGAATCAGGAGTACATCGTGTGCAACGTGTACCTCAAACGGAAACACAAGGCCGGGTGCATACCTCCGCAGCTTCAGTAGTAGTTCTGCCGGAAGCGGAAGAAATAGATATCCAGCTGAAAGATTCCGATATCCGGAAGGATACCTTCTGTTCATCAGGTCCTGGCGGACAATCAGTGAATACCACTTATTCCGCGATACGTCTCACTCATATTCCCACCGGGATTGTCGCTTCCTGCCAGGATGAGAAATCGCAGATAAAGAACTATGAAAAGGCGCTCTCCGTTTTGCGTTCCAGAATCTATGAGATTGAATGGAAAAAACGAATGGAAGAGACCTCGAAGAAACGGAAGACCATGGTGGCCACCGGCGACAGATCTGCCAAGATCAGAACCTATAATTACCCTCAGGGCAGGGTGACCGATCATCGCATCGGGTTGACACTTTATAATTTGTCAGCCATATTGGACGGTGCCATCGATGAGATCATAGATGCACTTCAGGTGGCGGAAAATGCCGAACGTCTGAAGGAAGGAACTGAACATGCCGCCTGATCATATGACCAGAAAGGAACTTGTAAAACAAATTCGATCCAAGCGTTCATTCCTTTGTGTAGGACTTGATCCTGACCTGGAGAAAATGCCGCGGCACCTTTTGATCGAACCTGATCCTTTGTTTGCTTTTAACAAAGCGGTGATAGATGCCACCTTGCCTTATGCGGTTGCTTATAAGCCCAATCTGGCTTTTTATGAGGCACACGGCAAAAAAGGCTGGGAAAGTCTGCGTAAAACTGTGGAGTACCTCCCGAAAGATGTCATGACCATTGCGGATGCCAAACGAGGGGATATCGGAAATACATCCGGCCTTTATGCCCGGGCGTTCTTTGAGGAAATGCCATTCCATGCCATTACGGTTGCTCCTTACATGGGAGAAGACAGTGTGCGGCCCTTTTTGGAATATGACAACAAATGGGTGATTCTTCTTGCCCTGACATCCAACAAAGGAGCTGATGATTTTCAACACCTTAAGGTCGATGGGATTCCACTCTATAAAAAGGTTTTAAAGGCATCATCTGCCTGGGGCACCGCAGATAATATGATGTATGTGGTAGGTGCTACCCAGGCTGCATATCTGGAAGAGATCCGCCGGGAGATTCCTGATCATTTTTTGCTCGTTCCGGGCGTGGGTGCACAGGGAGGAAGTCTGGATGAAGTCGCCCGCTACGGTATGAATAAAGATGTCGGCCTTCTGGTAAATAGCTCCAGATCTATCCTCTACGCCGGTAAGGGTGAAGACTTCGCTGAAAAATCTGCGGAAGAAGCCAGACGTATGCAAACAGAAATGGCCGCATTGATGGATACTTTTACTCCGGTTGGCTGATCCGGATTTCACAGAAAACCTTTTGACTAAACTTACACCATCACTTTTTGTGTTCGGTTATTGACTAATTTCGGGACACCGGGATGGATGCCATCCCGCAGAGGGCATTGTTGAACTTGTTTGATACGGGGACAATGCCCATGTCCATTACCTTACCCGAATCCATCGACGAAGCATTCATCGCCTTCGTCTGGGAAAATCAATTACTTCCTTCCCCTAATCTTTTACTTCACGGTGGAAAAGCTTGCTCGGTTGTGCAACCAGGAAGGCGAAATGATCATGCCGGTCCGGATTTTACCGAAGCCCGTATCCGCGTGGGTAACATCACCTGGGCGGGTCATGTTGAGATACACGTTCGTTCATCTGATTGGGTGCGTCACCAACACCAGTGCGATCCGGCTTATAACAATGTGATCCTTCACGTGGTTTGGGTTCATGATACGGAGGTGCGTTCGGCCAATGGACGTATACCGGAAGTGTTTGAAATCCGGAAGTGGATCAGTGATGATGTCCTTTCCCGTATGAACAGGCTTCATTTTGCAAAATCCGGATTGCCATGCGGAAATGCGATACATCAGGTCTCTGCCGTTGAGGCAATTTCGTGGCTTGACCGTATGATGGTGGAACGTCTGGAACATCGGATTTCTGTTTGGAAGACCTTGATCAAATTATGCGGGGATTGGGATGAGGCCATATACCGGATGTTGTGCAGAAGCTTCGGTTTTCATGTCAATGCATTGCCTTTTCAATGGCTGGCGCAACGCCTGCCGTTGAAGGTGATCCAGAAGAAAAGACATGACCTGATGATGATCGAGGCGGCCTTGTTCGGTACTGCCGGTTTGCTTCCGCCCCAATCTTCACATCCATATGTATCTGGCCTCATAGAAAAGTATCAATATTGGCTTACCATCCAAAAGACCCCAATGATGGACGGCCATGTGTGGAAGTTCCTGCGGATGAGACCATATAATTTCCCGACATTCCGCATGGCCCAGCTGGCAGCGCTGTTGTATGCCATACCTTCATTTTCCGGACTGGTGCGGGATACGGAAAAGGTACACGACCTTCTTGAAAAACTGGAGTTAAACGCATCCCCGTTTTGGAAAGAACACTGGCATTTCAAACAAAACACAAAGCCACATGCTACCTGTATTGGTGTAAACGCAAGGATTGGAATTGTGGTAAATACGATGGCTCCTGCCTTGTTTGCCATGGGTGAGGCCTATGAACAACAAGCATGGAAGGAAAGAGCATTGAACTGGTTACAGGTATTAAAACCGGAAGACAATCACATTACAAGGATGTTTTGTCAATCACCACTGGAACCGGTTCATAGTGGACATTCCCAGGCATTGTTTCACTTGCATGACAAATATTGTCAACAAAAAAAGTGCTTAATTTGCAACGTCGGTTCGGCGTATCTGAGGGCCAAGGAGCATCCGCCCGACACAGCCTGTTAACCCCTGACCATGAAACGTTTTTCAAGAATCCTGTTCGCTTTTTTATTGCTGTTCTTTATTGCAACGCTTGGTGTTTCAGGGTATATGATCCTGGAGGGCTATTCATTTGCCGATGCGCTTTACATGACCGTGATCACGGTGTCGACTGTCGGGTTCAGAGAAGTGGGTGACCTGTCACAATCCGGCAGAATTTTTACCATCGTCCTGATTGTAACAAGTTTTGGTACATTTGCTTACGCTGTTTCCGCGGTTACCGTATTTGTAGTGGAAGGGGAATTTCAGCGTTTTTTTAAAGATCAGAAGTTGACCAGGGAAATTCAAAAACTGAATAATCATGTGGTGATCTGTGGTTTCGGAAGAAATGGCAGACAAGCAGCAGCGCAACTGCAGGCGCATGGACAACCCTATATTGTGATAGAACAAAAGGAAGAGTCATTATCCGTTATCCGTGAACACAGTGAACACCTGGTGCTGGAAGGTGATGCTACACAAGATGAGGTGCTTGAAGAAGCACGCATTGGGCATGCCCGTGCCCTGATCACTACACTGCCAAAAGACGCGGATAACTTGTTGGTTGTCCTGACCGCACGCGGCATGAATAAGGACCTGATGATCATTAGCCGTGCTTCAGATGAACATTCCGACAAAAAGCTTAAAAGGGCCGGTGCTGATAACGTGATTATGCCGGATAAGATAGGTGGGGCACATATGGCGTCTCTGGTGGTAAAACCGGATGTCATTGAGTTTATCGACTATATCGTCGGTCAATATTCCCTCAGCACGAATCTGGAAGAAATATCATTTGAAAACCTTCCCGAGGATCTGCGCAATAAAACCATAAGTGAACTGGAGATCAGAAAAAGATCCGGCGCCAATATTGTCGGGTTCAGAACTTCACAAGGTGCTTTTGTGATCAACCCATCTCCTGAAACAAGGATCGAGTCCAACTCCAAAGTGTTTGTGCTGGGAACCCCGGAACAAGTGGGAAAACTCAAGGATATTCTATTAAAGGTTTAATGAGCAAGGCATTGAAGATATTGGTAACAGGCAGCAACGGGCTGTTGGGACAGAAGATCATTCATGCGCTGATGAATGATCCGGACATCAACCTGTTTGCTACCTCGAAGGGTGAAAACAGGATCAGTGACCAATCAGGGTATGTTTACTATCCCATGGATATTACGGATCCGAATGAAGTGACCCGTGTTTTTGATATGGTTAAACCGGATGTTGTCATCAATACAGCAGCCATGACCAATGTGGATGCCTGTGAAAAAGATCAGGAATTGTGCTGGAAGATCAATGTGGATGCGGTTGGAAATATGCTCGAAGCATGCAAACCACATAAAGCACACTTTATACATCTCTCCACCGATTTTGTATTTGATGGAAAGAACGGGCCATACAAGGAAGAGGATGCCGTTGGGCCATTAAGTCACTATGCCCGCTCCAAGGTTGCATCGGAAGCGTTGGTGATGAAATCATCGTTGCCATGGGCCATTGCACGCACCATCATTATCTATGGCGTGGCGGAAGGGATGAGCCGATCCAATATTGTATTATGGGTGAAACAGGCCCTTTCAAGCGGAGAGACCCTACGTATAGTAAACGACCAGTACCGAATGCCTACTTTGGCGGAGGACCTTGCTGATGCCTGCATCCGAATAGCAAAACGAAAAGCCACCGGAATTTTTCATGTGTCGGGTGATGAGATGATGAACATGGTGGAGCTGGCACAACAGGTGGCAGACTTCTTTGGTGGAGATAAAAGCCTGATCACGGAGATAGAAACCTCGTCACTTAACCAGGCTGCAGAAAGACCTCCCGTAACAGGGTTTGTGCTGGATAAGGCGAAGAAGGAACTGGGTTATAAACCCCATTCATTTCAGGAAGGCCTCCGGATTCTATCGGAACAATTGAAGAAAATGCCGGTCGGTTAAGCTTGGTCGTTTCATCCAAATTGAGCTATATTTGACCCGGAACAAAAATCCCCAAACATGCGATTAAATAAAATCAACTTACTGATTTCTGGAATTCTTATTGCCCTAAGCCTGTCCACTTTTGCACAGGATCCGGAAGCAATTGATACGGTTCAGAAATCATTTGATCAGCGTATCGATGATGCCTTAACGCCTGCTTCTAATGCCATTACCAATTTTATATTTACAACAATTCCGATCACTTCCTCTAAAGAAGTCCCTTTTGTTTTAATTTGGCTGGTTCTGGGAGCGATTGGCTTTACCATATATATGGGCTTTATCAACCTTCGGGGTTTTCCGCTGTCCCTATCCATTGTTCGGGGGAAATACGATGATCCGAATGACAAGGGAGAGGTTTCTCACTTCCAGGCACTCACGGCAGCCCTCTCAGGAACGGTTGGTTTAGGAAATATTGCCGGTGTAGCTATCGCAATCACCGTTGGGGGCCCAGGTGCAACGTTCTGGATGATTGTTGCGGGGTTGTTGGGGATGTCATCCAAGTTTGTAGAATGTACACTGGGTGTTATATACAGGAAAATTGATGATAACGGGGTGGTTTCCGGTGGACCTATGTACTATCTGAAACAAGGCCTGAAAGAAAAAGGAATGGGTGGATTTGGTGCCGTGCTGGCTGTGATATTTGCGATATGCTGTATCGGTGGTTCATTTGGCGGAGGTAATATGTTCCAGGTTAATCAGGCATGTCAACAATTTATCAATATTACCGGAGGCCCGGATAGCATCATTTCGGGTGGTGGTCGCTGGATATTTGGGTTGGTTATGGCTGCCCTCGTTTTTATCGTTATTGTGGGTGGTATTAAGGGTATTGCGAAGGTCACGGATAAGATCGTTCCATTTATGTGCGGTCTTTACGTACTGGCTGCTCTTATTGTGATCATGGGGCATTTCAGTGAGATTCCATTGGCATTCTCTTTGATCTTTGAAGGCGCCTTTTCTCCTTCGGCAGCACTTGGTGGATTTATTGGTGTATTGATCACCGGTTTTCAAAGGGCGGCATTTTCAAATGAGGCGGGAATTGGTTCTGCTTCAATTGCACACGCTGCTGTAAAAACCAATGAGCCGGTAACCGAAGGGTTGGTCGCACTCCTGGAACCTTTCATTGATACTGTTGTGGTTTGCACAATGACGGCTTTGGTCATTGTAATCACTGGTTTCTATTCGTCCGCGGAAACCGATGGTATTACGCTTACTTCCCATGCTTTTGAAAGTGTCATTCCTGGCAGCAGGTATGTGCTTGGTGTGGCAGTTGTGCTTTTCGCATTTTCAACAATGATATCATGGTCCTACTACGGATTAAAGGCATGGACCTTTTTGTTTGGTGATACAAAGGCCATGGATTTGACGTATAAATTGATCTTTTTGCTATTCGTAGTTTTCGGATCCGCGATGAATATGAATAGCGTGGTCGGGTTCTCGGATGCCATGATCTTTGCCATGTGCTTTCCCAATGTGTTAGGTCTGGTTATTCTTGCACCAGTTGTGAAGAATCAACTGAATTCATTTGTGTCCAGGATCAAATCCGGGGAGATCAAGCAATATAAGTAGGTCTGGAAGCAGACATTTTTTCATTCAGAGGGCATTTTATGAAGCATGCATCCATTTCGCAAGCTCGTCCTCGAGTACCACAGCTATACCAATGGTGAAAAGCGTGGCCTGATCATTCTGGCCACACTCATTCTTTTTCTATGGGCTGTAATTGAATGGTGGCCGGACCCCAAACCACCGGAATTACCATCGAATTTGCAGGAGCATGCATTGATAAAGCAACAAGCGCATGGCCCGGATCCCGAAAAATCTTTAACGCTGACAGATTCCTCAGGTGAGGTAAATCCGGCCCCAAGTGCAAAATACCGGATTTCCCAGCGCAGCGTCCGTAAACAGGAAGTGAAACCGGATCCCGTTGAAATCAATACCGCTTCGGCAGAAACATTTCAGAAACTTCCAGGTATCGGTTCCGTGCTTTCCGGACGCATTGTGAAATACCGGGATCTGCTCGGAGGGTTTAGCAATATCAATCAGCTGTATGAGGTATATGGCCTTGACTCTGCTGTGGTTAACCAAAATAAAAAACTGATGAAACTGGAAGTTGTTCCGGAGCCACACCTCCACTTGAATGATTCGGATTTCCGAACGCTGTTGCGACATCCGTATTTCTCTCTTGAACTTGTGAAATCAATTGCCAACAGCAGACGTGATTCGCCGTTTCAGAACAATGCCGAGCTTGTGGAAAGGGGATTGGTAACCCCGGAATTATATGCTAAAATTGCACCTTATTTAATAGCACTATGATATCAGATCAGCTTAAAGCCGCTATCAGGGATGTACCTGACTTCCCCAAGCCGGGCATCATGTTCAAAGACATCACGCCCGTTTTTCTTGATCCGGTACTTTGTGGGGAGATTACCAAGGCCATGAAGGAGTTGGTCTCGCATCTCTCCATTGATGCTGTCGTTTCAATTGAAAGCCGTGGGTTCATGTTCGGTTTTATGCTGGCGCAGGCGATGAATGTGCCCTTCGTACCCGTTCGCAAAGTGGGAAAGCTCCCTTATGAAACGGTAACACAGCAGTATGAACTGGAATACGGATTTGCTGAGGTGGAAATGCATGTGGATGCGATCCGGTCAGGCTGGAAAGTTCTCATCCATGACGACCTTTTAGCAACCGGAGGAACAGCATCTGCCACCGCTCAATTGGTGGAAAGAATGGGAGGGAGCGTTTCCGCTTTCGTTTTTTTGATACATTTGTCGTTTCTGAGTGGAAATAGCAAGCTGGTTGCCTTTTCGGAGCACACCTACAGTCTTGCAGAATATTAATTTATGATGAATTTCGAACTGAGCGAGAATCAGCGCATGATCGCTGATATGATTCGTGACTTTGGGGACAAGCATATTCGTCCCAATCTGATGAAGTGGGATGAATCCCAGGAATTTCCCATTGAAGTGTTTAAGAAGTTGGGTGAACTCGGCCTGATGGGGGTCTTGGTGCCAACTGAATATGGCGGATCAGGACTAACCTACAAGGATTATGTGGTTGTGGTTTCCGAGATTGCCCGCATATGTGGCTCAATTGGACTATCCACCGCAGCGCATAATTCCTTATGCACCGGGCACATCCTGCAGTTTGCCAATGAGGAGCAAAAGAAGAAATGGCTTCCAAAGTTGGCATCCGGTGAATGGATCGGAGCCTGGGGGTTGACTGAGACCAATACAGGATCCGATGCCGGGAATATGCTGACCACCGCGGTGGAAGATGGGGATCATTATGTGATCAACGGAAGTAAAAACTTCATCACGCATGGTAAGTCAGGTGACGTTGCGGTTGTTATCGTCAGAACAGGGGAGAAAGGCGATCGCAAGGGAACCACGGCCTTCGTGGTTGAAAAAGGTACGCCGGGTTTTTCTGCTGGAAAAAAGGAGGACAAACTGGGCATGCGTGCGTCGGAAACAACGGAGCTGATCTTTGATAATTGCCGTGTTCATAAAGACAATATCCTGGGTGAAGTAGGTGACGGTTTCGTACAGGCCATGAAAGTGCTTGATGGTGGCAGGATATCTATCGCCTCGTTGTCATTGGGCATTGCCAAAGGCGCTTTGGATGCTTCGTTGAAATACGCAAAGGAACGACACCAGTTCAATCAGCCGATATCTAACTTTCAGGGCATTGCCTTTAAGTTGGCCGATATGAGAACAGAAGTGGAGGCGGCTGAATTGTTGACTTTCCAGGCTGCCGCTAAGAAGGATGCGGGTGAAGTTGTAACCACACTGGCTGCAATGGCCAAGTATTATGCATCGGAAGTGTCTGTCCGTGTTTCTACAGAAGCTGTGCAGATTTTCGGTGGGTATGGATATACAAAAGAGTTTCCGGTAGAGAAGTTTTACCGTGATTCCAAACTGTGCACCATCGGCGAAGGAACATCTGAAATACAAAAACTGGTCATCGCACGGGAGATATTGAAGGTTTAGAGTTTAAGGTTCGAGGGTTCTTGGCAACCGTAAACTTTCTTGCTGTGTTGCATGTTTAAAACTGTTGTCTTATCTTTGCGCTCCTAATTATTGTATAGAAAGGTCGACATATGATTATTATACCTGTAAAAGAAGGCGAAAACATTGAGAAGGCACTCAAGAAGTTCAAAAAGAAATTTGAGCGTACGGGTGTGGTGCGGGAATTAAGAGACCGTCAAACTTTCACAAAGCCTTCTGTAGACCGGCGTCAAAAGAAATTGAAAGCTGTCTACAAGGAGAAAATGAAAGACCAGTTCGCCAGCAACTAGAGCTTCCTGAAAGCCCCTGCATCTTCCAAAACTTTTTCGTAAATTTAACGTTGAAGAAGATGTACGCTCACTTGAAGCTTTTATGTCGCTTACCCGGTTCCTGAAATATATTGAAATTGAGAAGCGTTATTCCCCTCACACGCTTTCTTCCTATAAAAAGGACTTACAACAATTTTCTGATTACCTCATTCGGACTTACGAGACTGTAGAGTTGTCTTCCGTAAGACATGGCATGATCCGGTCGTGGCTCGCTGAGCTGTCCGAGAGCGGCTTGACAGCTTCATCCATCAATCGGAAAATCTCATCCCTAAGAAGTTATTATAAGTATCTGCAGCGCCATCATGGATTTGAAGGAGATCCTATGTCCAAAGTGGTGGCTCCCAAGAAACCAAAGCGGCTTCCGGTATTTGTAGAAGCATCTTCTATGGACCGGATATGGTCCGAGGTTCAATTTGATGATGGCTTTCCCGGAAAGCGTGATCAACTAATACTGGAATTGCTTTATGCCACCGGAATGCGGTTGGCGGAACTGGTGTCTTTGTGTGATGAAGATGTAGATCGTTTTCAGTCACAGATAAAAGTGCTGGGTAAAAGGAATAAAGAACGGATTATACCGGTTTCTCCTCAAGTCATAGATGCAATCCTGGCGTACCAACAAGTGCGTGACACCCATACTGATAATAAAAGTCATGGAAGGCTGCTTACCCTGAATAATGGAAAACCCTTGTATCCGAAGTTTGTATACAGGTTGGTGCATAACACATTGGGGCAGGTTTCCACAATTACTACCAAAAGTCCACATGTTCTCCGTCATACATTTGCGACACACCTGCTAAATAACGGAGCAGACCTGAACGCTATCAAAGAGTTGCTCGGGCATGCAAGTCTGGCTGCAACACAAGTGTATACCCACAATACCGTAGATAAATTGAAGTCTATTTATAAACAAGCCCATCCCAGGGCATAATACCTGACGCGTATGAATTTAAAGATCCATTCCATTCATTTTGACGCTGATCACAAGCTAGTTGCGTTTGTTCAGGAACGAATTGATAAACTCCAGCAGTATTTTGACAACATTATTGGTGGAGAAGTGTATTTGCGAATTGAAAAAGGAAACAACGGCATCGATAATAAGGTAGCCGAGATTCGCTTGAATATTCCCGGAAGGGAGTTGTTTGCCAAGAAACATGCCAAGTCATTTGAAGAATCAACCGATGTTGCGGTTGAGGCTTTACGGCGCCAGATCAAGCGTTACAAGGAGAAAGTCCGCAAGGTCTGAGAGCTCCGATAGAGAAATCAAACTGTCAAACCCCGGTCGTAAGGCCGGGGTTTTTCTTTTGTCTTTACGTATTTTTTTTAACCTCAGTGTTGTATGCAGCGAATCTTTTTCATAGATTTGCAGTTCTTTTTTGGAAAGGAATTGTTTAAGAATTGTAAAGCATTGAGTACCAGCATAAATGCCGATGTAGCTCAGCTGGCCAGAGCAGCTGATTTGTAATCAGCCGGTCGGGGGTTCGAATCCCTCCATCGGCTTTCGTTCTTAGTCATAAACAACCTACAAAAAAGGGGGAGATACCGAAGCGGTCAAACGGGGCAGACTGTAAATCTGTTGGCTTTCGCCTTCGTAGGTTCGAATCCTGCTCTCCCCACTTGGGCCTCGTTCTTCGAATATTTTCGAAGGGATTTTAAGCGGGAGTAGCTCAGTTGGCTAGAGCATCAGCCTTCCAAGCTGAGGGTCGCGGGTTCGAATCCCGTTTCCCGCTCAAGACGGGGCTCAGTAGCCGATGTAGCTCAGTGGTAGAGCACTTCCTTGGTAAGGAAGAGGTCATGGGTTCAAGTCCCATCATTGGCTCAGGGATGCAACGCTGATGAGGTTGCGGACCCAATGTCTGCCATGTATGAGAAATGTACAGGGCGAAAGAAAGTGTCTTGCAGGTTAAAGGCCTGAAGTATTTTGTTGAAATAGGAAAGTTTTTTTAACCAACATTAAGTAAGTATAGTCATGGCAAAAGAAAAATTCGAACGGACCAAACCCCACGTGAACATTGGTACGATTGGTCACGTTGACCACGGAAAAACCACACTTACGGCAGCAATTACAACTGTGCTGGCCAGTAAGGGACTTTCAGAACTGCGGTCGTTTGACTCGATCGACAATGCACCTGAAGAAAAAGAGCGTGGTATCACGATCAACACCTCTCACGTTGAGTACCAAACTGCAAACCGTCACTACGCCCACGTGGATTGCCCAGGTCACGCCGACTATGTGAAGAACATGGTAACTGGTGCTGCGCAAATGGACGGTGCCATTCTCGTGGTAGCTTCTACAGATGGTCCGATGCCACAGACTCGCGAACATATCCTTCTTGCCCGTCAGGTTGGTGTACCTCGTATCGTTGTTTTCATGAACAAAGTAGACATGGTAGACGATCCTGAACTGTTGGATCTCGTTGAAATGGAAATCAGAGAGCTGCTTTCTTTCTACGAATTTGACGGTGACAATACCCCGATCATCCGTGGTTCTGCCCTTGGTGGTTTGAATGGTGATGAAAAATGGGTTGACAAAATCATGGAACTTATGGCCGCAGTGGATGACTACGTTCCGGTTCCCAAGCGTGATGTTGAAAAGCCATTCCTGATGCCCGTTGAGGACGTGTTCTCAATCACAGGTCGTGGTACCGTTGCTACCGGTAAGATCGAAACCGGTGTGATCAACGTGAGTGAAGAGGTTGAGATCGTAGGTATGCAGGAAGAAAAACTGAAATCAACCGTTACTGGTGTTGAGATGTTCAGAAAACTCCTCGACCGCGGTGAAGCTGGTGACAACGTAGGTCTTCTGCTTCGTGGTATCGATAAGAATGATATCCGTCGTGGAATGGTTATCGCAAAACCAGGTTCTATCACTCCTCATACAGAATTTAAAGCTGAGGTTTATGTATTGAAGAAAGAAGAAGGTGGTCGTCATACCCCTTTCCATAACAAATACAGACCACAGTTCTATTTCAGAACAACGGATGTTACCGGTGAGATCATGCTGCCAGAAGGTCGTGAAATGGTAATGCCCGGTGATAACGTGACGATCGATGTAAAATTGATCGTTCCTGTAGCCATGGACAAAGGACTGCGTTTCGCCATCCGTGAAGGTGGTAGAACCGTTGGTGCCGGCCAGGTTGTTGAGATTGTAAAATAATTAGCCATGATTAGACGGTGAAGGTGTGCTGTTTGCACACCTTTGCCTGTCTCTGAGTGGATTAAGATTTACGGGTGTAGCTCAATTGGTAGAGCAATGGTCTCCAAAACCATAGGTTGGGAGTTCGAGTCTCTCCACCCGTGTTAACATTGATAAAGTGGGTCTAAAAGCATACCTGGAAGAAACAGTTGATGAGCTGGTACACAAAGTGTCCTGGCCCACCTGGAGCGAACTGCAAAGCAGCGGCATCATCGTGATGATCGCTTCTGTTCTGATTGCAGTGGCCGTATTGATCATGGATGTCGTTTTCGGAATCAATCCGGGCGGAATCTTCGGATGGAACGGCGTCTTCGGCCTTTTTTATGGTATTGATAGCTAATTAAGTAACCAGTAATCGTGTCCCAGGCACTTCATATGAGCCAAACTGAAAATAGCGAAAAAAAGTGGTACGTTGTTCGTGCGGCCAGTGGTAAGGAAAAGAAGGTTAAGGATTATATCGAGTCTGAAGTAAGCAGGCTGGGCCTGGCGGATTATATTTCACAAGTTCTGATACCCACTGAAAAAGTATATCAGATACGAAAAGGAAAGAAAGTAAGTAAAGAGCGTAACTTCTTCCCGGGATACATTCTGGTGGAAGCCAATCTTGTAGGAGAGATTCCTCACGTATTGAAAAACATACCCGGAGTGATGGGTTTTCTTGGTAACAGGGGTGAGGCAGTTCCACTGCGCATGTCTGAAGTAAACAGGATTCTGGGTAAAGTGGATGAACTGGCGGAAAGTGAAGAGGAAATCACGGTTCCTTTCATCGTAGGGGAAACAGTGAAGGTGATCGACGGACCATTCAACAGCTTCAGCGGAGTGATTGAGGAGATCAATGACGAGAAAAAGAAACTGAAGGTAATGGTGAAAATATTCGGGCGTAAAACGCCACTCGAATTGAGTTACATGCAAGTGGAAAAAGAATCTTAACGAATTAGTTAATACACATTATGGCAAAGGAAGTTTCAGGCCTGATTAAGCTTCAGGTAAAAGGTGGCGCCGCAAATCCCGCCCCGCCCATCGGACCCGCACTGGGTGCCAAGGGTGTGAACATCATGGATTTCTGCAAGCAGTTCAACGCAAGAACGCAGGATCAACCGGGTAAGGTGCTTCCGGTTATCATCACGGTCTATACGGATAAGTCATTTGAATTTATCATCAAGACCCCACCTGTTGCCGTGCAACTCAAGGAAGTGAGCAAGCAAAAATCAGGAAGCCCGGAGCCCAACCGTAAAAAGGTGGCTACCGTTAGCTGGGATCAAGTTAGAAAGATCGCTGAAGATAAAATGCCTGACCTGAATGCCTTCACCGTAGAGTCTGCCATGAAAATGGTGGCCGGTACCGCAAGAAGTATGGGAATCAATGTAAGTGGTGGAAACGCCCCCGCTTAATTTATTATAATATCGAACACGTCAAGATCATGGCAAGGATCAGTAAAAAACGAAAGGAAGCACTGTCGAAAATTCAACCCGGTCAGCAATACCAATTGAACGATGCAGTGAAATTGGTGAAGGAAGTGACCAAAGCGAATTTTGATGCGTCAGTGGATCTGGCCGTCAGATTGGGTGTGGATCCCCGTCAGGCCAATGAAATGGTAAGAGGAACCGTTACCCTGCCTCATGGGCTCGGTAAGGAAGTTCGTGTACTGGTTCTTTGCACAGCCGACAAAGAAGAAGAAGCAAAGAAAGCGGGCGCGGATCATGTAGGCCTTGACGACTATATCGAAAAGATCAAAACCGGATGGACCGATATCGATGTGATCATCACCATGCCAAGTGTGATGGCCAAAATCGGTGCCCTCGGTAAAATACTCGGCCCCAGAGGCCTCATGCCTAACCCGAAAACAGGAACTGTTACGCCTGATGTGGGTAAAGCCGTTACAGAGGTAAAAGCGGGTAAAATTGATTTTAAAGTGGATAAGCAGGGAATTATCCACGCTTCCGTTGGCAAAGCTTCCTTCGAAGACCAAAAGTTATTCGAAAACGCCAGGGAACTGCTCCAGACCATTATTAAACTGAAACCGTCATCGGCTAAAGGGACATACCTGAAAAGTATTTCTCTTTCTTCTACCATGAGCCCCGGCATCGAGGTAGATACCAAGACGCTTGCAGAATAATAATGTTTCCCTGAACGAATTAATGCTTATAACCCATGAACAAGCAAGACAAAAATCAGGTAATAGACAGGTTGGCGGATAAGCTATCCGGTAACCCTCATTTTTACCTGACTGATATTTCCAATCTGACGGTTGAGGTCTCTAATCAACTGCGTAGGAAGTGCTTCGAAAAAGGGGTGAGCCTTGAGGTGGTGAAGAACAAGTTGTTGTTGAAAGCCATGGAACGTGCAAATGACGGCTATGCCGATCTGCATGCCATTCTAAACGGATCCACCTCAATCATGTTTTCCGAAACGGCCAATGTACCGGCCAAGATTATCAAGGAATTCAGAAAGGCACATGACAGACCAATTTTGAAGGCTGCTTATGTAGAAGAGTCCATCTACATAGGAGATGATCAGATCGAAACCCTGGCGACGCTCAAATCGAAAGAAGAGCTTGTCGGAGAAATTATCGCTCTGTTGCAATCTCCTGCGAAGAATGTGGTATCTGCATTGCAGTACGGGAAGAACACCATCGCTGGTTTATTAAAATCACTGGAGGAAAATCCTGTACAACCCAAAGCAGCAGCTGCACCTCAGGCAGCGACAGAAGCACCCGCAGCAGAAGCATCCGCAGCAGCTCCCCAGGGAGAAGCAGAGGAACAACCCGCTGAAGGTGGTGAAAGCGCACCTGAGAACAAACCGAGTGCGGAAAATGAGGCAGGTAGTGAAAAAAGTGAGTAAGCAATATCCAAAACAGTAATTCATCTTTAAAATCAATAAAAATGGCAGATCTTAAGGTTTTTGCAGATCAGTTGGTAAATCTGACTGTAAAAGAGGTTAGTGAACTTGCTCAGATCCTGAAGGACGAGTATGGTATCGAGCCGGCAGCCGCAGCAGTTGCTGTTGCAGGTGGCGTTGCAGGCGGTGCTGCAGATGCAGGTGCTGAGGCCAAGTCAGCGTTTGATGTAATCCTGAAATCAGGTGGCGCATCTAAACTTGCCGTTGTGAAGCTCGTGAAGGACCTCACCGGTCTTGGTTTGAAAGAAGCCAAGGACCTGGTTGACGGTGCCCCGAAACCGATCAAGGAAGGTGTTAGCAAAGACGAAGCAGAGTCTTTGAAACAACAGCTGGAAGAAGCAGGAGCCGAAGTTGAGCTCGCATAATTTAGCTTCTTTCAAGAAGATTTAGGTCAGGACTCCCCTTCTGAGAAGGGGAGTCTATGGCCTTTTCGTTCCTACGGTTCTTTTAACAATTTCAAAATCTTAGCCTGTGGCAGCGCCTGTGTCAAAGAAGAAAGCAGCAATTAACTTCTCTTCTACAAAAAACACCCTCGAGTACCCGGATTTTCTTGAAATCCAGTTGAAGTCTTTTAAAGAGTTCTTCCAACTCGAAACAACCCCTGAGAACCGTCGATCTGAAGGCCTGTTTAAGGTCTTCTCGGAAAATTTTCCGATTACCGACGCCAGAAACAACTTTGTACTCGAGTTCCTCGACTACTTTATCGATCCCCCCAGATATACCATTGAAGAATGTATCGAAAGGGGACTTACCCATAACGTACCCCTCAAGGCAAAGCTGAAGCTTTACTGCACGGACCCCGAACACGAGGACTTCGAAACCATCGTTCAGGATGTGTACCTGGGAATGATCCCTTACATGACCCCCAAAGGTTCGTTCGTGGTGAATGGTGCAGAACGTGTTGTCGTTTCTCAGCTTCACAGATCCCCGGGTGTATTCTTCGGTCAAAGCAGACATGCGAACGGCACCAAGCTCTATAGTGCCCGCGTGATCCCGTTCAAAGGTTCGTGGATCGAATTTGCCACGGACGTTAATGCGGTAATGTATGCGTACATCGATCGTAAAAAGAAATTACCCGTAACCACCCTGCTCAGGGCCATCGGCTATGAAAGTGATAAGGACATTCTTGAGATTTTCAATCTTGCGGATGAACTGAAGGTTTCCAAGACATCGCTGAAAAATTGCATCGGACGTAAGCTTGCTGCCCGTGTGCTTCGCTCATGGCTTGAAGATTTTGTGGATGAAGATACCGGCGAGGTTGTATCCATCGAACGGAATGAGATCATCCTTGACCGTGAGACAATCCTCGAAAAGGAACACCTGGATCAGATTCTCGAATCCGGAGCCAAAACCATCATCCTGCATAAGGAAGATGTGAACTCCGCAGATTTTGCTATCATATATAATACGCTTCAGAAGGATACTTCAAACTCTGAGAAGGAAGCCGTAGAGCATATCTACCGTCAGCTTCGTAATGCTGAGCCACCGGATGAAGAAACCGCCCGCGGCATCATTGAAAAATTATTCTTCTCTGAAACCCGATACGATCTGGGTGAGGTAGGACGGTATCGTCTGAACAAGAAACTCGGTCTGGATATAGATCCTGAACTGCGCGTTCTCTCCAAAGAAGATATCATCTTTATCATCAAGTACCTGATCGAACTGATCAACTCCAAGGCTGATGTGGATGATATCGATCACCTTAGCAATCGTCGTGTACGTACGGTAGGTGAGCAGCTGCACACACAGTTCGGCATCGGTCTTGCCCGTATGGCCAGAACGATCCGTGAAAGAATGAACGTCCGGGACAATGAGGTGTTCACACCTACTGACCTGATCAACGCCAAGACCTTGTCTTCCGTGATCAATTCGTTCTTCGGAACAAATCAGTTGTCACAGTTCATGGACCAAACCAACCCACTCGCTGAAGTAACCCACAAAAGAAGGCTTTCCGCCCTCGGACCAGGTGGTCTCTCCCGCGAACGTGCCGGCTTTGAGGTTCGTGACGTACACTATACCCACTACGGTCGTCTATGTACGATCGAAACACCGGAAGGTCCGAATATCGGTCTGATCTCTTCTTTGTGTGTGTATGCCAAGATCAATAAGCTTGGTTTTATCGAAACACCCTACCGCTCTGTTGAAAAAGGCAAGGTGAAACTGGCCCAGGATGTGGTGTACCTCAGCGCTGAAGAGGAAGACAGAAAGGTGATCGCACAGGCGAATGCCCCGATCAAAGATGATGGCGTCTTTACCAATAATCGGGTAAAGGCACGTTTTGAAGGTGACTTCCCGGTTGTGGAACCAAAGAATATCGACCTGATGGACGTAGCGCCGAACCAGATCGCATCGATTGCCGCATCACTTATTCCATTCTTGGAGCATGATGATGCCAACCGTGCGTTGATGGGATCGAACATGCAACGTCAGGCCGTGCCATTGCTCAGACCCCAGGCCCCTATCGTAGGTACCGGTCTGGAGCCCCTGGTAGCCCGCGACTCGCGCGTGCTGATCAACTCGGAAGGTGATGGTGTGGTTGAATATGTGGATGCGGAACGTATCAGTATCCGTTACATTCAGAGTGAAGAAGAAAAACTCGTGACGTTCGACGATGAGTTGAAATCATATTCCCTGACCAAATTCCAGAAGACCAACCAGAATACCTGCATCAACCTGAGACCGATCGTTGCGGTGGGTGAAAAGGTGAAACGCGGACAGGTGCTTTGTGAAGGATATGCAACCGAAGAAGGTGAACTGGCCCTCGGTCGGAACCTGATGGTGGCCTTCATGCCATGGAAAGGATACAACTTCGAGGATGCCATTGTGATCTCTGAAAAGGTGGTTCGTGAAGATATCTTCACCTCCATCCATATCGACGAATATGTACTGGAAGTACGCGACACAAAACGTGGACTTGAGGAATTGACCTCGGATATCCCTAATGTGAGTGAAGAAGCAACCAAGGATCTCGACGAAAATGGTCTGATCCGTGTCGGTGCCGAAGTGAAGGAAGGAGATATCCTTATCGGTAAGATCACTCCAAAAGGGGAAACAGATCCTTCTCCGGAAGAAAAACTGCTTCGTGCCATCTTCGGTGACAAAGCAGGTGATGTGAAGGACGCTTCGCTGAAAGCACCTCCCTCTGTGGAAGGTGTGGTGATCAACAAAAAGCTTTTCTCACGTGCATTGAAAGACCGTAAGGCACGCAATGCCGACAAAGCGCTGATCGAAAAGCTGGATGCTGAATACCAGAAGGAAGCCGGTGAACTGAAATCCAAACTGGTCGATAAATTGTTTGTGCTGGTAAGCGGCAAGGTCTCCAACGGTGTGACCACCATCTTCAAGGAAATGGTGATCCCCAAAGGAACCAAGTTCACGCAGAAGGCTCTGCAAAAGGTAGACTACACGCAAGTTGATCCAAGCGAATGGACACCTGATAAGAAGAAGAATGATCTTATCAAGCAGTTGTTACACAGTTATAGTATCAAGGCCAATGACCTGATGGGTCACTACAAGCGGAAGAAATTCCAGGTGACCGTTGGGGATGAACTGCCTACCGGTATCGTTCAACTCGCCAAGGTTTATATCGCTAAGAAGCGGAAACTGAAGGTAGGGGATAAGATGGCCGGACGTCACGGTAACAAGGGTATCGTAGCGAAGATCGTACGTGAGGAAGATATGCCGTTCCTGGAAGACGGAACGCCTGTCGACATCGTACTGAACCCGCTGGGTGTACCTTCCCGGATGAACCTCGGTCAGATCTATGAGACCGTTCTCGGATGGGCCGGACTGAAAACAGGCCAACGGTTCTATACCCCGATCTTCGACGGTGCTTCTATCGAAGAGATCGAAGAACACACCAAATCTGCCGGTATACCGTCTTTCGGTAAAACGTACCTGCACGATGGTGGCACAGGAGAGCGTTTCCAGCAGCCCACAACCGTAGGTGTGATCTACATGCTGAAACTGGGTCATATGGTGGATGATAAGATGCACGCACGTTCCATCGGACCATACTCTCTCATCACGCAACAACCTCTCGGCGGTAAAGCGCAGTTCGGTGGTCAGCGTTTCGGTGAGATGGAAGTCTGGGCACTGGAAGCATTCGGTGCATCCAATATCCTTCAGGAAATCCTGACGGTGAAGTCGGATGATGTGGTTGGAAGGGCAAAAGCCTACGAGTCTATCGTTAAGGGTGAAGCCATGCCGAAACCGGGTATCCCCGAATCGTTCAACGTACTGTTGCACGAATTGCGTGGCCTGGGTCTCGACGTGTCACTTGATCCCTGATCTGCGGCCGCCCCCATACTCGTTGACCTGAAGTAAAGTAGATTTATACAACTTATTAATATAGAGCACATGGCTTTCAAAAAAGACACTAAGTCCAGAAGCGAATTCTCGAAGATCGTCATTAGTCTTGCCTCTCCGGAAAGTATCCTGGAAAGGTCCAGCGGCGAAGTATTAAAGCCAGAGACCATCAACTACAGAACCTATAAGCCGGAACGTGATGGCTTGTTCTGTGAAAGGATCTTCGGACCGGTGAAAGACTGGGAGTGTCACTGCGGAAAGTATAAGCGTATCCGCTATAAGGGAATTGTCTGCGACCGTTGTGGTGTCGAAGTGACAGAGAAGAAGGTAAGACGCGAAAGAATGGGACATATTCAGTTGGTGGTGCCTGTGGCCCATATCTGGTATTTCAGATCCCTGCCGAATAAGATCGGTTATCTGCTGGGTTTACCTACGAAGAAGCTCGATAGTATCATTTATTACGAGCGTTATGTGGTGATCCAACCCGGGGTAAAAGAAGCCGACGGACTGGCTTACCTGGACTTTCTTACGGAAGAGGAATACCTGAACATCCTGGAGGAACTGCCGAAAGAAAACCAATACCTGGACGATACCGATCCGCAGAAGTTCATTGCGAAGATGGGAGCAGATGCATTGCATGATCTGCTTGCACGTTTGAACCTGGATGAACTGTCTTACAGTCTCCGTCACCAGGCCAACACTGAAACGTCTCAGCAACGGAAGAATGAAGCCCTGAAAAGATTGCAGGTAGTAGAAGCTTTCCGTCAATCACAAGAGCAAAAAGATAACAACCCGGAGTGGATGATCATCAAGGTGGTGCCTGTGATCCCGCCGGAACTGCGCCCACTTGTACCTCTGGATGGTGGCCGTTTTGCTACCTCGGATCTGAATGATCTCTACCGCCGTGTGATCATCAGGAACAACCGCCTCAAACGCCTGATCGAGATCAAGGCACCGGAGGTGATCCTGAGAAACGAGAAACGGATGCTTCAGGAAGCCGTGGATTCACTCTTCGACAACAGCCGTAAGGCCAGCGCCGTGAAGACGGAATCAAACCGCGCCCTGAAATCCCTTAGCGATAGCCTCAAAGGAAAACAAGGTCGCTTCCGTCAGAACCTTCTCGGTAAACGGGTTGACTACTCTGCACGTTCGGTGATCGTCGTAGGTCCTGAAATGAAACTGCACGAGTGCGGACTGCCAAAGAATATGGCTGCTGAGCTGTTCAAACCGTTCGTGATCCGTAAGCTGATCGAACGTGGTATTGTGAAAACAGTGAAATCCGCAAAGAAGATTGTGGACAGGAAGGATCCCGTTATCTGGGATATCCTCGAAAATGTACTGAAAGGCCATCCGGTTCTTCTGAACCGGGCCCCGACGCTTCACCGCCTCGGTATCCAATCCTTCCAGCCAAAACTTATTGAAGGAAAAGCCATTCAGCTTCACCCGCTCGTATGTTCGGCATTCAACGCCGACTTTGACGGTGACCAGATGGCCGTTCACGTTCCCCTCGGAAACGCGGCTATCCTGGAAGCTCAGCTGTTGATGCTGGCATCACACAACATCCTTAACCCCGCCAATGGTGCACCGATCACCGTACCATCGCAAGACATGGTATTGGGTCTGTACTACATGACCAAGAGTCGTGTGACGGATGAAGACCGTGCTATGATCGGTGAAGGTATGACGTTCTACTCACCCGAAGATGTGATCATCGCCTATAACGAAAAGGTGGTGGAACTTCACAGTGTGATCAAGGTGCGTACCGAGGTGAAGGAGAATAACGAACTGGTGACCAAACTGGTGGAAACCACTGTGGGTCGCGTACTGTTCAATCAGGTGGTACCTAAGGGCATCGGTTATATAGATGAACTGCTGACCAAGAAATCACTGCAGCGTATTATCTCCCGTATCATGAAGGAGACCAGCCTGGCCGATACCGCCCACTTCCTGGACGATATCAAATCTCTTGGCTTTATGGAAGCCTTCAAAGGCGGACTGTCTTTCAACCTGCTTGACGTGATCATCCCTGAAGACAAAGAGAAGATGATCGATGATGCACACCTGCAGGTGGATGATGTGATGAACTCCTACAACATGGGTTTCATCACCAACAACGAACGTTACAACCAGATCATCGATATCTGGACACATACCAATTCCCGTATCACCCAGAAACTGTTGAACACCCTTTCTACCGATAAGCAGGGTTTCAACCCGATCTACATGATGCTGGATTCCGGTGCACGGGGTTCGAAAGAGCAGATCCGTCAGCTGTCCGGTATGCGGGGTCTGATGGCCAAGCCGCAGAAGTCCGGATCAACCGGAGGTGAGATCATCGAGAACCCG
Source organism: Flavobacteriales bacterium (assembly GCA_020435415.1). Lineage (NCBI taxonomy): Bacteria > Pseudomonadati > Bacteroidota > Flavobacteriia > Flavobacteriales > Flavobacteriales bacterium. Next base: position 4,719 of record JAGQZQ010000014.1, on the reverse strand, counting down.
ATCATCTCCAACTTTAAGGAGGGACTGTCGATCCTTGAGTATTTCATCTCTACCCACGGTGCACGGAAAGGTCTTGCGGATACGGCCCTGAAAACGGCCGATGCCGGTTACCTGACCCGTCGTCTTGTTGACGTCGCACAGGATGTGGTGATCACCGAGCCGGATTGCGGAACGCTTCGCGGACTGGTAGCAACAGCACTGAAGAACAACGAAGAAGTAGTGGAAACACTCTACGACCGGATTCTCGGACGTACCTCGCTTCACGATATCTTTGATCCGATCACCGGTGAGCAAATTGCCAATTCAGGTGAAGAGATCAACGAAGAAATTGCACAGCGTGTTGAAGATTCTCCTATCGAACAGGTGGAAATCCGTTCGGTGCTGACATGCGAATCGAAGAAAGGTGTTTGCGCCCGCTGCTATGGCCGTAACCTGGCCACAAGCCGTATGGTACAGATGGGTGAAGCCGTAGGTGTGATCGCTGCTCAGTCGATCGGTGAGCCTGGAACACAGTTGACACTGCGTACCTTCCACGTGGGTGGTACCGCGAGTAAGATCGCTTCTGAATCCCAGTTGACTGCAAAGTATGACGGGATCGTGGAAATTGATGAACTCCGGTTTGTTGCCAAGAATGATGGCGATAAGAAGTACGATGTGGTGATCGGTCGTTCTGCGGAACTCCGTATTGTTGATCCGAACACACGTATTGTGCTGATGACCGGTAACATTCCTTATGGTGCCCTGTTGTATGTGAAACCCGGCTCAAAGGTGGCCAAAGGTGATCTGATCTGTGACTGGGATCCTTATAACGCCGTAATCATCTCCGAATTCGACGGGGTGCTGGAGTTTGAGAACATCGAAGAAGGCATCACGTTCAAGGAAGAGTCCGACGAGCAAACAGGCTACAAGGAAAAAGTGATCGTTGAGAGCAAGGATAAAACCAAGAACCCAACCATCCGGATCACAACCGGAAAGAAGGGCGCCGATCCTCTCAAAAACTATAACATCCCGGTAGGTGCACACATTATGGTGAACGACAAGGATAAGACCAAATCAGGTGATATCCTTGTGAAGATCCCGCGTGCCACCCGTAAGTCCGGTGACATCACGGGAGGTCTGCCTCGTGTGACCGAACTGTTCGAAGCACGGAACCCGTCTAACCCAGCCGTGGTATCCGAGATCGACGGCATCGTGTCCTTTGGTAAGATCAAGCGCGGTAACCGTGAAATCATCATCGAATCCAAGACCGGTGAAGTGAAGAAGTATCTGGTGCCACTTTCCAAGCACATCCTGATCCAGGAGAATGACTTCGTGAAAGCTGGTGAGCCATTGTCTGACGGTGCCATCACACCATCCGATATCCTGTCCATCAAAGGTCCGACCAAGGTGCAGGAATACCTGGTGAACGAGGTACAGGAAGTATACCGTTTGCAGGGTGTGAAGATCAATGACAAACACTTTGAGGTGATCGTGCGTCAGATGATGCGTAAGGTTGAAATTCAGGATCCGGGTGATACCCGCTTCCTGGAAAGACAACTGGTTAACAAGACCGAGTTTACTGAGGAGAACGACTGGATCTTCGGAAAGAAGGTGGTTGTTGAAGGCGGTGATTCCGAAACCTTCAAAGCAGGTCAGATCATCAGCGCACGTAAACTGCGTGATGAGAACTCCATGCTGAAGAGGAAAGATAAGAAGCCGGTGGAAGCAAGGGATGCCGTTCCGGCAACTTCAAGCTCTATCCTGCAAGGTATCACACGTGCATCGCTGCAAACAGAAAGCTGGATTTCCGCTGCATCGTTCCAGGAAACCACGAAGGTACTCAACGAAGCTGCTGTCAGCGCCAAGATCGACTACCTGCGCGGACTGAAAGAGAACGTGATCGTAGGACACCGTATCCCGGCAGGTACCGGTATCCGTGCCTATGAGAAGATCGTGGTTGGTTCCAGGGAAGACTACGAAGCGTTGACATCAGGCAGAGAGGCCTCTAAGGAGGAAGCGGTCGCCGAAGAAACCAAGTAATATGGCTGATAATAAAAATGTACAGGACGAAAACCAGCTGAACATTGAGCTGTCGGAAGATGTGGCGGAAGGAACCTATTCCAACCTCGCCATCATCACCCACTCGAATTCAGAGTTCGTACTGGACTTTATAAAGGTGATGCCGGGTGTACCCAAGGCTCGCGTCAAATCCCGTATCCTGCTCACGCCACAGCATGCCAAGCGCCTGCTGAAGGCGATGAAGGAGAACCTCGACAAGTTCGAGTCGGTACATGGCGAGATCAAGGACACCGAGGCAGGCCATGCGGTGCCGATGAACTTCGGTGGCCCCACGGCGCAAGCCTGATCATCCATCATAATAATGTAAAAAGCCCTGGTTGTTGACCGGGGCTTTTTTGTATCAGGATGGTTGATTGTGCTTTTTAAAGGAGTATTTCTTAGGATTTCACCTGTGTAACCCTTTGCTCCCAATGTCCTTCAAGAAAAGCGATAAGGCTATAGAGCGAGGCAGCCGCTTTCGGCGACCAGACGATATGTCTTTTCATTTATCATCTACCTGCCCTCGAATTTTGAGAATACTTTTTCGTGAGGAATACCCTCACCATTGTCAAGCTGCCCCATCGCTTCTTCAATCTCTGCTTTCTGTTCATCCTCCAGTGTGTCCCATCCATCTTGTGCCGGTACCCTTAATAGGATAGCATATAAGGCTGATAAGACGGAGTGATCGGAAATACCGTCTATAAGTCTGCAAAGATTGGATTTAAGCTCTGCGGTGCTCATATTCAAATGATAACGAAATGCAGAGGAATATGTTCAGCGTTATTGAGAAAGTATGTGTACTTATTGATTAGAGATGGCTAACGAGGGCAACGAATCTTACATGTCCGTCGTTTAGGTATTTTATTGCCCACGCTATTCTAATCTAAATAATTTAATAACACACTGTTCTGAACTCAAGTCGTAATTGGTTAAAAAAAGGCGTTGGTGCCCTGGTGATGATATTCATATTTATGAATGTTGTGGCCATTTTTCATTCCTATAAATTCACTCATTTCGCGGATAGCGGAACGCAAAAAACCAATTCACCTCAGGAGCTGAGTTCATTGGAGAAAGTGCAAACCCTGTTATTTGGGATCAGTAATCCGCGACCGGAAAACAAGACGCTTCCCGGGAAACCCTATGAGACGGTATTGCTGAAAAGCAATAGGGATATAGAATGCTGGAGCATAACGGCGGAAAATCCAAAAGGAACGATTATCCTGTTTCACGGGTTTAGTGGACAAAAATCCTCCATGCTGGACAAGGCAGATATTTTCCGGGAGTTGGGTTCCAGTACTTTCTTGGTTGATTTCATGGGCTCAGGTGGATCTGAGGGTAACCAAACCACTATTGGCTTTATGGAAGGAGAGCAAGTCAAGTCTTGTGTTGATTACCTTACACAGAAAGGAGAGCAAAACATTTATTTGTTCGGGACTTCAATGGGTGCAGTTGCAATAATGAAGGCCATGAATGATTACGAGATGAGTCCAAAAGGAATCATACTCGAATGTCCGTTCGGGTCGATGTATCAAACGGTTTGTGCAAGATTTGAAGCAATGAATACACCTACCTTTCCTATGGCAGGTCTCCTTGTTTTTTGGGGTGGCGTTCAAAATGGATTTTGGGCATTCGGACATAACCCTGTCAGTTACGCCAGAAAGATCAATTGTCCAACACTATTGCTTTACGGGGCAAAGGATAAGAAAGTGAGTAGAGCCGAAATAGATGAAATATTCGCAAACCTGGGCGGGATGAAAGAAGTAAACATTTACCCGGAGGCCGGGCATGAAAATTACTTAATAAGGTATAAGGAGCAATGGACGCAGGACATCAGTGAGTTCCTCGATTAGGATGTTCACCTGGAATATTCAAACCTTTAAGTAATCGCCGGGTAATTTCAATATCTTGGTAAACAAAAATCCTCCACTTTTATCAGTTGATATAAATATTTGCACATACGGTGAAAAGATCAATGATCTCCATATTGCACATCCTGTTTTTCCTGAAAGGCTTTTGTCAGCAATCAGATTCCCTGAAAATCAACCTGGACGTTGTTTTTAATAACCGTCCGGTTACTCTCAATGATTCCGTATATCATATCCAAAACGGTCATGGCATTAAACTTGAGACCCTGAAGTTTTATCTCTCCGGCATTCAGTTGCTTCAAAATGGAAAGGTGGTCTATTCCGAAAAGAACAGTTATCACCTCGTGGATGTTTCCAGGGATGGTTCCCGGAAGCATTTACTGCAAACAACTGACCAGTTCACCTTTGATCAGGTGAGATTTAACCTGGGCATAGACAGTACTACGAATGTTTCCGGCGCGATGGGCGGTGACCTTGATCCTACCAAAGGAATGTACTGGACCTGGCAAAGTGGTTATGTGAATTTTAAAATGGAAGGAACGTCCGGTGCTTCTGATAAGCGTTTTGAATTTCACCTGGGTGGATACCAGCATCCGTTCAGTTCTTTACAGATCATCACGTTGGATGTTCCTGCAAAGCGTGATGTGAACCTGATGCTGGACCTGGGGCAATTTTTTAAGGAGGTAGACTTGTCCGGACAAAAAAACATCATGTCGCCATGTGCAGAAGGCGTGACCCTTTCTCAACAATTGGCCCATTGCTTCGGAGTCAAATGAAAAGGTATTTCATCGTTCTGACCGGCCTCTTTCTGCTAGCG
>JAGQZQ010000013.1 GCA_020435415.1 Flavobacteriales bacterium | reverse complement strand
CATCCGCACAGGACACATTTGATTTCTTACCTTTGTATTGCATGACACGCCACTATAGTATATCGCGAAGCTTACGTATTATAACCTTATTGCTGGGCATAGCGCTTCTGCAACAAAGCGTGGCATGGGTATCCTTCGCGAACGAACGGCACAACCTCCCAAAAGTTGAGAATGGACTTGTCACATTGATTTCCTGGGCGACAAACACACCCACCGACCCATATCTGGACAATACCAATCACGATAGTGATTATCCTGAGCCCCAGGAAAAGGATTCCGAGGAAGATGCCCTGGAGAAGGAAACCAAGGAAGTTACCGATCATCATATCCAATTGATGTGGGCTCAGCACCGGGACAATGTCCGTTGCTTTCTGCATCACATTTCAGAGCATTCTGAACCTGATTTTACAGTCTCTACCCCCCCGCCTGAATTAAGCTAACCCTTTTTCAATACACTGCCAGTATCAGTCAGGCTTATATACTTCACCCTGCCACAGAGTATACAATGCAGTTTCCGATACTTTATCAAGCAACAAGAATACTTTATTATGTCCATGCTACAGCAACTCAAGTATGACCGTTCAAACTTTAAAGGCGATTTATTCGGTGGGGTAACCGCCGGTGTTGTAGCCCTTCCTCTCGCGCTTGCATTTGGTATGCAATCAGGTATGGGAGCTGAAGCAGGGCTCTATGGCGCCATTGCCATTGGGGTCTTTGCTGCCATATTCGGTGGTACCAGCACCCAGATCAGCGGTCCAACCGGTCCGATGACTGTGGTTTCCGGTACATTCATCGCCTCTATGATCGCAACCATGGGTAACCTGGAGGCTGCACTTCCAGCCATATTGGCTACCTTCTTACTTGCGGGAGCCATGCAGATCGCATTGGGAGTTGTGCGTGTGGGACAATATGTAAAGTACATCCCATATCCGGTGGTGTCAGGGTTTATGAGCGGCATAGGAGCAATTATCATTCTGCTCCAGCTGTTTCCGTTTTTCGGACAAAGTTCTCCTAAAAGCATCCCTCTTGTTTTTATAAATATCGGCGAAGCATTGGGCAACATGAACGTTCATGCCACTCTGCTTGCAGCGGCTACCATCGGAATCATTTATACTTTCCCAAAGGTCACCAAAGCCGTTCCAAGTACCCTGGTAGCATTGATTGTGGTGTCACTGATACCGGCATTTATCCCGATGGACATCCCAAAGATCGGTGATATTCCGAAAGGCTTGCCACAATTGAGGCTGACCGAGTTTACCGGATTAGACTGGTCCCTATTGGGTACCATTGCCGTTCCTGCCATTACCCTAGCTCTTCTGGGCACCATCGATTCACTGCTCACCTCCATAGTTGCTGACAACATTACCAAAACCAAACACAACAGCAACCGGGAGTTGATCGGTCAGGGCATAGGCAATATGGTCGCCGCAATCATCGGCGGAATTCCGGGAGCTGGCGCCACCATGCGTACAGTTGTAAATGTGAAATCTGGAGGACGAAGTCGTTTGTCGGGTGTGGTGCATGGTGTTCTTCTTTTGGTCATCCTTTTGGGGGCAGGTAGATATGCCGCCGAGATTCCGTTGGCCGTGCTTGCAGGTATACTTATCACAGTGGGAATCGGTATCATGGACTATAAAGGTTTCCGGCATATTGCTAAAGTTCCGCGTACTGATGCGGTGATCATGCTCACCGTGCTTGTAGTGACGGTTTTTGCAGACCTGCTGGTGGCAGTGGGAGTCGGTATGGTACTGGCAACGTTTCTTTTCATGAAAAAAATGGGCGATACGGCTGACACACAAACGGAAGTAGGGTCATTACAGGCGCACGAATCAACCCAGGCTTGGGAAGATGAAGCGGATATGCCTGCCACCCTTAAGGAACAGGTGTACGTAAAACACCTCTATGGTCCATTGTTCTTCGGTTTCACATCGAAATTCCAGGAATTAGCCAAGTCCATACCTGATGTTCGTGTGGTAATATTCCGCATGGAACGCGTACCGTTTATTGATCAAACCGGTTTATATGCCCTGGAAGAGGCTATTGAAGAACTGAATGACAGGCAAATTACCGTAGCTTTTTCAGGCCTTCATCCTCAAGTGATCAAACAAATGAAAGCCGTTGGAATCATTCCGGGCCTGTTACCCGAATCTCAGGTATTCGAACAATTTTCAACCTGCAAAGTTTGGGTATCCGGTGTTCTGACTATGGTGGAAGAGAAATCAAACCGCAATGGCGGTCATTCTTCCGCGAGAAGACGAATCAAATCTATTAACTAATACAAAACTGAGTATCATGGATAAATTTTATCAAACCCTGCTCGATAACAATCAACAATGGGTAAAAGAAAAGCTGAATGAAGACGACCAGTATTTCAACAAACTTGCAGAAGGACAGAAACCTCCATTGCTGTGGATCGGATGTGCCGACAGTCGCGTCCCTGCCAATGAAATCACTGGTACCCGTCCAGGTGAAGTATTTGTGCACCGCAACATAGCCAATATGGTTGTACATACCGATATGAATATGTTGAGCGTACTCGATTACGCGGTGAATGTGCTGGAGGTTAAACATGTAATCGTTTGCGGGCATTATGGATGCGGAGGGGTACTGGCCGCCATGCAAAAAACACAATTCGGACTGATCGACAACTGGATTCGTCACATCAAGGATGTATACCGCATTCACAGGGACGAACTCGACGCGATCACCGACGTAGCAGCACGCGGTAACCGGTTTGTTGAACTGAATGTCATGGAGCAGGTTTTTGATCTGAGCAAGACCTCCATTATTCAGAATGCCTGGCGAAGGGCAAAACAACCGGCGCTGCATGGTTGGGTTTATGACATCCGTAACGGATTGATCAAGGATCTTAACGTCACATGCAGCGATGACTCTGAACTGGAAGACGTCTTTAAGATCGATCCGGTGGCAGTCTGAATTAACAAGGCATAAAAAAAGCAGGCGTAAATGAGCGCCTGCTTTTTTTTATTCAATATCTAAGATTATTATTCGTCCTCTGAACCAGAGATTGAATCCCTCATATTTGTATCCGCCTGGATATTCTTCATCTTGTAGTAGTCCATGATTCCAAGGTTACCACTGCGGAACGCTTCCGCCATAGCTTTGGGTACTTCTGCTTCCGCCTCGATCACTTTTGCACGTGCCTCCTGCGCCTTGGCTACCATCTCTTGTTCCAGTGCAACAGCCATGGCTCTTCTTTCTTCCGCTTTAGCTTGAGCAATACTTTTATCGGCTTCAGCCTGATCTATCTGAAGGACCGCACCAATGTTCTTGCCGATATCCACATCTGCGATATCGATAGACAAGATCTCAAATGCCGTTCCGGAATCAAGTCCTTTGGCAAGTACAACTTTAGAAATGGAGTCGGGGTTTTCAAGGACATCTTTATGAGAACCCGCGGATCCGATGGATGACACTACGCCTTCTCCTACACGAGCCAGAATGGTGTCCTCACCCGCACCACCAACCAATTGACGAATATTGGCCCTTACGGTTACCCTCGCTTTTGCAATCAACTGAATACCATCTTTTGCAACAGCAGTCACCGGAGGTGTGTCGATCACCTTAGGGTTTACAGACATCTGTACCGCCTCGAAAACATCCCTTCCCGCCAGATCAATGGCAGTTGCTGCTTTAAAATCCAGACTGATATTGGCTTTGTCTGCCGAAATCAAGGCATTCACCACATTATTCACATTACCTCCGGCAAGGTAGTGGGCCTCCAATTCGTTGGTCACAAGCTTAAGACCCGCCTTATGGGAAGTGATCATGGCCTTAACGATTACGGCTGGTGGCACTTTCCTCCAGCGCATAAAAATGAGCTGGATCAATGAAATATACACGTTGGACAGAACGGCTGAAAACCACAATCCCACCGGAATAAAATAAAAGAGAATCCACAACCCAATCAGGGATGCCACTGCAATGGCGATAACAATGCCTACTTCCATTTTAGGAATTTTTTAGATTAAGAATCAAAGATGGTCATTTTTTTTCAATGACCGCAGGCATCAAACGGAAGTAACTATGATTTTACTTCCATCCACTTTTACCACCCGGATATTCATTCCGGCATCAACCCATCCGTCCTTGCTTTGCACCTCGTATAACTGTCCGTTAATACGCGCTTTGCCCATCGGCGCCAGCCTGGAAACTGCATTCCCTGAATCACCTGCATTCACCTCCCCCTCTTCCAGCACATTCATTTTACCGGTAATTTCCTCCTGGACAGACAAACGCTTCCACGTTTTTGCCCTTAATGCCAATCGGAACATAACTGTAATCACTATGAGCGCACCACCCAAAACCATGTGCCCGGTTGTACTTCCGTATTTGTTGTAGGTAAACCAGATGCCTGCAATAAGCATCAATCCACCAATCACTCCTACGGCGGTGGTTCCGGGCACCACCAGTAGTTCAAGAATCACCAGGCCCAGGCCAAGTAATAACAGAATGAGTATGGTGGTAAGGGTCATGTAAATGTCGTTAGCACTAACAAGAGACTGATCACATCACTTTTTGTAATGCTTCATTGCTTCCGGAAGGTACGCTTTAATTTCTTTGATCCTGGTTGCATCACTGGGGTGTGTGCTTATCAACTCCGGTGGCTTCGCCCCACCTGTTTGTGCCATACGCTCCCAGAAGCTTACTGCCTGGGAAGGATCATAACCTGCCATGGCCATGAAGATCAATCCCATTTTGTCGGCTTCCAGTTCATGTTTGCGTGAATAAGCCAAAACTCCCAGCGTGGATGTTACACCATAAGACTGCATAAAGAGATTGCGCGTTTCCTCTGGCTTCTCGGACATTGCTACCGACAATCCGATCCCTCCAAGTTGCACCAGAAGCCCCTGACTCATACGTTCGTTGCCGTGGCGCGCAATAGCATGTGCTATTTCATGTCCCATCACCACAGCCAGCCCTGTTTCATCTTTTGTCACAGGAAGAAGACCGGAATAAACAACTACCTTTCCGCCAGGCATACACCAGGCATTTACCGTATTTTCGTTCACCAGGTTAAACTCCCATTGATAATCCTTGATCCGGTCTGTGAGGTTCTGGCTTTTCATATAAGCCTTCACAGCTGTGGCTATTTTATTTCCAACTCTCGACACCAACTGTGCATCTGTTTGTCCGGACGCAACAGGCGGGTTTTGCTTTAAAAAATCTCGGTAGTTGGTGAGACTCATTCCCACCAAAGTGCTCTCCGGCAAAAGATTCATTTGCTTACGTCCCGTGATGGGCACCTTATTACATGCGGCGGTAATGAATGTCATTCCCGCAACAACCAACCATACTTTTGTATTCATAGCTCAAAGTTAGTAAAAAGGAGAATCGGTAGATTGGCCTACTGACAGGATCCGTCGGTGACCATTGTAGCATTGCTTCCGTCACCTTCCATAATGACGCAAAAACGCTCAGGAAATTTTACCAGGTTCAAAGGCTTCACATAAACGAAGGCCACTACCAGATGTCCATCTTCATTGTTATCCAGAACCGTCTGGTTATAATATTTGGATTGAAGTTTGATCTTTTTATCCTGGGATTTCAGAAAACCCATCAACTCCTTGCCTTCATAAGTTTCAAGAAACTCCTTGAGGTATTTATCCGCCAATTCGCTTGCAATAACCTGCGCTTCCTTCTCCGAGATTTTTTGGGCATGTCCAGCAAGTGATATACAAGCAAGAAGCATAACAAAAGTGAACCTACCAATCGTTCCTATGAACGTTTTCATCGTGTTGGTTTATTTTGACGTAAGATCAATTGCCCGTTGCAGACTTATCGGCTTACCATTCTCGTAAGCCGTGACAAACACGCCTTCCATGCCCTTGGAGGTCAATTCTTTTTTCACAGCCGAAGCGGCATCATAATTAACAAGCTCACCCACAGTAAAAAGAGTGATACCTGTTTCCGTTCTGTAAGTCTTAATCTTCATACGAACCTGGCGTGACCATTGATTCACCACTTCGGTAGGAACTTCCTGTTGATATGCACCGATCTGCACCCTGAATACCACTCCTGTTTCCAGAGGGTTGATCTCTTCAAAAACACTCACTGTTTCGTTGCTACTTGAAGGTGAAGGTGTAGTTGTTGGAGATGTCGTACCTGTATTGGTGCTTCTGTTTGTTCCGGTAGATCTTTGAGAAGCTGCATCATTCAACGATATCCGTTTCCCATCCCGGTAGGCGATAACAAATGCGTCTTTGATTCCCATATTCACAATTTCCTGTTTAGCAGCGGAGGCTGCATTGATATTGTCAAACTTTCCGCTGGTATAACGGGTCAATCCGTTAGACATTGTCTCGGTGTATACCGGCGTTATATTATTGAGATCCGAAGCGGTGACTGCACGGCTATAAACACCAACCTGCACCGTGTATACAAGTCCTTTGAAAGTGGTCAGTTCGCCATTCGTTTTTACCGGCGCATTGTTGTTTGACTGAGTTGTGCTTCCCGTACTACTTCCGGTATTTCTGCCTGAATTATTGGCTGTGACATCACCGCCAGAATTCCTTCCACCTGTTGAAGTTGATGGCGTCGTTGAGGGTTGACGGTTGCCTCCTGACGGATTACTTCCATTCAATGACGCCAGAACCTCTTCACCGGTTTTTTCATTTTTGGCAATCGCCATTGCCTCATAGATCGGAATTCTCTTACCATTGTAAAATGCCACAACAAAGGCATCCCTGAATCCCTTATTACGAATATCCTGTTTGGCATTATTTGCTGGCGAGAAATCCCTCCACAAACCTGCCGTATACCTGATCATTCCACTGGGTGTGCGCTCTCCTGCAACCGGTTTTGTACCCCCAAAAAGATCCTGGCGTATCGCATTTCTGAATGCACCTATCTGAACTTTAAATATCAGGCCGTCGGGAAGTTTCGGATCAATCGGAATAGGATTGGATGCGCTGTAGATACTATTTCCTTCCAACGAGAATGTAGCTGTTTCTTCTGCGACAGAACCTCCAAGCGCCCCAACCGGTGGCAGGTTCTTCGGCTCGTTTAATTCGCCACCACGACCTGTGGTACGCTTTCCAACGGGCAGAGTAGCATAATCCAGAGACTGATCTCCTGTTCCTTTTGTGATGGATCCTTTATACTTATTGGCATTCAGGTCGTCCATGAATGCATCGGCATCCCTGACACGGGTTGCCGCATCCTGACGGTATTGCCTGGCCATGATTTCAGCTTGCTTGGCCTGACGTTCGAGCTCGGGTATTTCCGCAATCAATCTTTTGGACTCAGCTCTTTGTTGTTCTTTAAGTGCGGTTTCCCCGAATGTCGGGGTGTTCTCATCCAGAACAGCTGCCTCCTTCCGGTTTTCCTCTTTTTGTTTCCTGAGGTTAACCACTTTTTGTCTTTCAGCTGCAGCCTGCTCATCCAAACGCATAGCATCCTTTACAAGCGCGGTATAGGTAGCATACTCTGCATCATCAACCACAGCACGAACGCTGTTGGCATCATGTTTCATTTTTAAAGCCGGGGGCGGTGGTGGCGCCTGAATATCTTCCTTGTTTTCAGATTTCTCAGCGGCAGATGCCGTATTATCGTCTGAAGTTCTTTCTGCTGATGCTAACAAAGGCTTGCCGGTTGCCCGGTTCTCAAAGACTGCTGCCATAATTCGATCTCCTTCATCTTCGGCGGCCATGGCTTCATCCATTTTAGCAGTACGTTGCTGGGCAAGTTCCTCTCTTTTTGTTGCGGAACGCGTATCAAGCATCTCATCAGTCAGTGCATCGGCTTCATCTCGCAGCTTTCTTGATTCATTCAGCTTACCATTAGCGATGTCTAGTTCGTTCAGGCGGCGGATACGCTCCTGTTCCGTACCCGGAGCTGCTTTGGTGCCATCATAAGCAGGAGGAAGATTTGCCGCATAAAGATTTGCATTGGCTTCTTCTTTAAGCAGGTCACTCTTGGCTTTGTTAAACTGTACCTGTTTATCCAATATCTCCTGTTTCGTTGCGATGTTATCCAACTTATCCAGATACAACTGTTCGTTTTCTTTGGTCTTGGTTTTGGCCATCGCTTCAAAAGCGGTATTCTGCTGGGTTTCCAATGCTGCTTTTTGCTCTCGCAAAACGGTTGCGGCACGTTCCTGCTCAGCAACCTGTGCCTTATACATCTCCGCATCCCTTACCATTTGCTCCCTGCTTTTTGTAGCGGGAAACTCGGAGGGTTTAATTTTGGCATCGGACCGGGTTGGTGCTGGGTCAGGTTGCACATCAGCTACCGGGGTGTCAGGTACGGGTGCATCTTCTACTACAACGGGTGTATCTTGCACTTCAACGGGCGCGTTTTGCACCGCAGGTTTATCCGGCACTTCTACCTCCGGTATATCAGGGACCACTTCCGTGGACACAACGTCCGCATTATCCGGCATTATTTCTTCCACTGGCGGTTCACTGGAAGCCAAGGAGGCTGTATCAATTGTCGGTTGGTCCACCAACTCGGTTTCTACTACGACCTCATCTTCAGTCCGAGCCTTAGCTATTGTATCCGCCGGAACATTCCCCTCCGTTTGATCCTCGGAAACATCGGGCACCACTTCCCGGGTATCCTGGGCTACTTCATCAGCAGGCTCCGGATTATATGCCGACAGACCATCTGCCCTGAGCTGTTGCTCCTTTTCAAGAGTGGAGATTCTCGATCTTGCCTCATTTACCTGTTGCTCTTTTTTACTTGCATCTGTTTCCAGTTTAACCGCCTGATCAATCAGTGCCTGGCGATTCTTAGGATCGGGAATACTTTCAGCTGTCGAACGCAGGATTTCTGCTTCCTCCTTCATGGAAGGGATAGATTTCTCACTTTCACTAATGAACACCTTTTCCTCTTCTACCCTGGCGGATAGCGTCTCATCATCGTACGATCTCAGGGCCGGGTCTCCACCTGTTGATGGAGGAGAATCATTCTTCACAACAGGAGTTTCTTCAACCCTGGCTGTATCCAGTTCGGATTCCTTCGTATCTGAATCTACAACCGGAGGCGTTGATATCACCTCCTCCTGAACAGGCTCTTCGATAACTTCCTCCTCCTTCACCTCCGGAGAATCTTCGGGAAATGTCTCCTCAGGTATTACCTCCTCCACAGTTGCTACATCCGGCTTTTCTGTCTTCACATCTTGCCTTTCGGGTGCATTCTCAGAGGGAACATCAACCATGGCTAAACTGTCCGTTTGACCATACCCCCTGATCTCCTCCACAATATTTTCCGCAAGGTCCTGGTCACCCTGTTCTGATCCACCTTCGTCCTGAAGTTGCTGCAACTCTTCTCTGGTAGCCTGGGCCTGTTGTGTTTTGTTCTCAGATTCCTTTTCCAACTCTCCGGCCTGCGCCAGCAACTCTTTCTTCAGGTCAGGATCTTTGGCATTTCCCGCCTCATCTCTCAAAATGGCCGCATCTTTTTGAAGGTCAACCGCATCCTTTTCCAGAGCCTCCAGATAGGCTGTTTTCTTCACCAATTCTTCTCCTTTTGATGCACTTAGTTCAGAGACTGCATTCTTAGCAATGGAGGCATAGTCCGTTTCTTTTTCTGAACGCGCCTCCAACTTGGCTTTCTGTTTCGCCAGAATGGTCAGGGCCTCGTCCGTAGAATTAGATTTCAGGGCTTTCTCGATGATCTGAGCATTTTCGGTTGCCTGTTTGGCATTCTGATTTTTCTCATCCGCATCACCATCCAATTGCTGACTGATCTTCAGGGCAACGGCATATTCCTTCCGCAGTTTTGCCGCAGCCTGTCTTAGTGCCTCCGCTTCATTTTCATGGCCTTCCTTTTTGACAGGATCTGTTTCACTGTCTACGCGGCTTTCTGCTGCTCTGGCCATTTGGTCATACTCTTCTGCTTTTAATCTTTTCTGTTCGGCAATCATAGATGCCGCATCAGCATCTCTTCTCAGCACCTTGGACTCATTACCAAGCCTATCCGCATCGGCATACGCCAAATCAATGATCTTATCCGGTGTAAGGTCTGCATAGGATGTAATATCAACAGGAGGTTCTTTCTCTGGCGTTTTGTCTGCAGAGGGTTCCGGGTTTTTATTGTTCTTGTTCCGCTCGGCTTCCAGCATAGCCATCAGATCAGGGGAATTGTTGACCTCCAGCATGGCTTTTTTCTTCATTTCACCAGATGACAGGGCCAGGCTATCGCGATCTGAAGAAATACCTCCGGGTCTTGAAGAAGCCGAGTATGTTGATGGCAATTGCCCTACCCTGATCTTAAATACCCCCATTTTTCCTCCAACGCTTGCCCGGTTGGATGCAAAAAAAGCAACACTGTCCGCTTCATCAACCGCAAATAGGATATCATCGGCTGGAGTGTTAATCGCAAAATCGACATTCTGCGGAGGCATCCATGTATGGCTTTCCTCATTGTAGGTAGATCGGAAGATATCGAAACCACCCATTGAATTATGCCCTGTGGACGCAAAATACAGCGTTCGCCCATCGGGATGAAGAAAGGGATATGCTTCATCGAAAGGTGTATTGATGACACTTCCAAGGTTTTCAGGCTTACCCCATTCACCGGAAACCGTCTTTGCAATTCTGTATAAATCAAGGTTGTCGGACTGATCTCCATAACTGGATATGAAAATCTCATCTTTCGAGGCTGTAATAAACATTACCGGCTGAGCATTGCCACCCTTATCCTTTCGCCCCTGAAACTCCTCGGTCATGGGAATGACCTTGCCTCCAAAAGATGCATCCAGGTCATATGAACGGAAAAAATCTGCCTGGTTTACCTCTTTACGTTCTAAAACGAGAAGGTCTCTAATTTGACTCAACAGGGTTTTACCATTACGACACATTTCCATTTGATGGGTAACATCGTACTTCTCCAGTTGAGCCTTTGTCGCCTTTTCTTTAAAGGTATAATAGGAGGTAAGGGCCTCATTGAAGCGATAATTGAGGTGATATGCCTTTCCAAGAAAGAAGTGTGACTCTAGTGGAGCGTCGGCCTGGGTTGAGGCATATTTCAGGAATGGTAGCGCCTTTTCCTTGTCCCGGTTCACAAATAACTCACAAACCCCGAAGCGATAATTCAGGTCGGTGTTGTATTGATCCAGGCTGAGAAGCTGTGAATAGATGGGATGCGCAGAACCATAGTCCTCCTGATCAAAGAAAGCATCGGCAGCTGCCTTTTGAGAATCACCGCTGTCGCCTTTCTTTCCCTTCTGTGCCCATACGTTCACATGAACCAACAAAAGCAGGAGGCTCATTCCGAGGGCGATCAGAAAATACCTTATGGTTAATTTTGAATAAATACCTAATCAAATATTTGATTACCAATCATATACCTCATGTCCCACCATTTCGAAATTACGCATTCCGTAGCTATTGAGCCTTTCTACGCAAAAACACCAAAATGGTTAATACTTAGAATTTTACGAGGTTCATGGAGAAAAATAGTGCGTGTAACTACTTATCATCATCCTCATCCAATTGCTGGGTATTCTTTCTTAACCTGGCCTTGGACTCCTGACCACGCAACAACCGCTCCAGATTCTTCTGGTGAGTGATCAGTACCATGATAACCACAAAAAAAGAGAACAGAATAACCGCCGATTGGTTGGGCTGAAAATAGGTGATCAGCGAAATTGGAAAGGACAATGATGCGATGATGGAGCTAAGAGAAACATAACCTGTAATCAGAAGAACAACTGTAAACACAACTATGGCAACCATAGCAGCAGGGGTATGCATCGCAATCACTACCCCTAACAGTGTGGCTATACCCTTACCACCTCGAAAGCCAACGTAGACGGGAAAAATGTGTCCTATCAGAGCACCCAATCCGGTGATCAATTGCACACTAACGAATTCATCGTTTCCCGGAGTATACTGCGGCAGAAGAAAAGGTATATATACGGCAGCAATGCCTTTGGCAACATCGAACAGCAATACCGGAATCCCTGCCTTTTTACCAAGTATCCTCATGGTATTGGTGGCTCCTGCATTACCGCTGCCGTGATCTCTAATGTCTATGCCGTAGAATACCTGACCTACCCAGACTGATGTTGGAATAGATCCCAACAAATAAGCCAGTAGGAAGGGAAGAAAATCAAATTCAAAACGCATCACGAATCCGTTACTCTGTAGCGCAATTTATGATTTATTCGATAATACCGCACTTCTCCAATATTTCACGTCGCTTCCGTTCGGAAGTTAGCGGCATATATTGGAAAGGCCCTTCATTCTTCTCTGTTTTGGCCCTGCGATCATCCGGCTTCAACTCCATCAGTATTTTATTGAACTCTACATTGGAAGACATGATCTGCATAAGTCCGCGCTGATAAATAAACAGGTACCATGTATTACCTTCAGCCTCCAGGTAAACATTAAACCGGTCACCGCTGCGGCGCTTCTCAAATTCCATACAACCGCCATAATACTTATTCAAAGCATCTTTCCTGATACTGGCCAGACCAAGATCTCCCAGGGACACAAACGTATGGGTATTCTTGTCGAACTTCATTTTCACATCTGCAAAGTAGAAATTGTGTACAAGGTCAGACGGCCATTTTTTTGGAGCACCGTAGAGGTTAATTTCCGAAAACATCTTGTCTGCATCCTTTTGCGGCACATATTCCCTGGCAGCCTTCTCAAAGGATTTCTTACTGAGATCCACTGGTGTAAGTTCGGCAAACGTTTTAAGGTCCGCCGTCATTTTATCTTCGGCATTATTGGAGAAATGGAAATCAAATGACATGGTTGTTTGAACCAACACAGAATCGGGGATCAGATAATGTGTTACACTGCCGGCAGCATTAACTTTCACATGTCCCAGGTTTACACCCAGATCTAACTTACCCTCACCATATGTGATACAATCTTTGGTATTCAGGGTAATATAATTTCCCGGAAGATTCTGTTCCACCAATTTCTCCTTGGACCCGATCCGGTATTCACCGGATTCCTTATGATAATACAGAAATCCTGAGGCTTGCACCACCGGATCATCTCGCCGATCCTTTAATGGGGTGAGGAAAGCAGAATACACCGCTGTAGAATCTCCCCCCATAAAAATTCCGGACACCAACTTGATATTGTTTTCGCTCACAGTTCCGCTATCCACAGGTATATATATATCTCCCGGATTAATTTCAGACTTGAACTTGAACCAACTCTTGCCTATCTGAGCGCACTCATGTTTGATCTGACACGCTCCTGCATAGGTAAGATACTGGTTGCTTGCCGCCAACTCAACCCTGCCTTTGTAATCAAAAAACGGGCTGAGGGAGAATCCGGCATCAGCAGCAATCTCACCATGAGCAACAGTTTGCTGCGTCGAGTCTACCGAAATATTATCGAGGTGAATGGTCTGTTTGTTTTCCAGTTCATCCACATAATCGATATCTCCGGACCCGGAATAGGATTTCTTTCCGGCGATATTAACCTGTGCATTGTAAATCTTATGGTACTTGGTAATCTTGTTGGCAAGAACCCTCGCGCTGTCAAGCTGATTCATTTTAGCCTTTTTCTCAACAATCACCCTACCATTGCCTGGATATATGATTGCATCAGCCACGGCAATCAATTTCACGTCTTCAGCCTCAATAATATTCGTTTTCAGGCTATATCTGGCCCGTGGAGCAACCCAGCTGAGTGAATCCTGCTTGGGGTGATAAGATATGAACCGGGATCCTTCGAGCTTCACATCCTCCCCTGCATCGGTAGAAATCACTTCATTCTTTCCGGCACTCATTTCGATCTCACCCTGATCCATATACCAGGTAAACTGGTCCATATAACAAGCATACATATTCACCGGGAATTCCACAACGGATCCTCCTCCGTTTGATTTGAAGACTGCCTTACGCTCAATAAAATCAACCTTTGCGTTTACGTTCACCGTAGAGAAAGCCAATGCATCCAACTCCAATGCCGCAAGTCTGAAATCCGCTGTATCCGCAGTGAAGTCATTTTGATTATACTTCATCAACTTAGAGTCAAGTTCCGCTTCTCCGAAGGTAATGGTTCCACCACCGGTGAGCCCGGTAGGTTGCAATGTTGCCAAGCCTTTCAAGGTAGCTTGCTTATTAAAGAACTCAAGGGGTGTTGCACGATCCTTGATGGTCATCATATCCTTGTATGGCCTCCAGTGAAGCTTCACACTATCTCCATGAGCCTGTGGAAACTCAAGGGGTTTACCCTGTTCCTTGTTGTCAAAGGTTTGCGCAATCGTATTCATGGAATCGGGCAGAAAAATAAACTCCTTGGAAATTGAAGTGGAAGTCACATACTCTAGTTTTCCATCTCCCCTAAGCCCTTTATGGCTGAGATCAATCACATTATAATATTGCCCTTTCCCTCCATATGCAGGAAAGCCTGGTGTTGGAGTATTTCGCACAAAGCCTAATGAATAGTCCGGTTGTACCGTAAGTTGTTCCTCAAACTCCGGGAAAATTCCGGCAGACACAAATCTCCCTTTCAGTTCAAGGCCCTCCGGATCAAACGTGCTCAAGCTGTCAACTGCAAATGGCTCAAGATGGAAATAAAACCGGTCCTTTGTATAGACACCATGTTGTATACTTGGCTTATCATAGAAAACATAAGAATCCTTAAAGCTTTTAAATACCGGGTATTGTTTAAATGGCTTCACTCCTGATCTGTTGGCCGGATGGTCGATCAACAGCTCTCCTTCCAGCGCCTGAATAACAGTGCGCACTCTTTGCAGCTCGGGTCTGCCATATTCATCTGTCTTTCCTGTCTCCACCGACATCCGCATGGAATCGATGTTGGCCATATTAATCTTGAACATATCATATTCAAAGGAGAAATCCTTTCCAAAGAATTCGAATCTGCCGGCATTGACCTTTCCTGAAAACTTGAAATCTCTGTTTTCGGACATGGTCAGCTCCTGATCTTGCGGATAGATATAAACACTTTGTGAATCGCTAAGAAGAATACGAGCCACGCCCCTCATCTTCAGGTCGTAGTTCAGAAGACTTAAAGTTGCATTGCTAGCGCCGCTAATCACCGAGTTGAATTGTAAAACGTCGTAATCCACCTTCTCTGCCTTGGCATTGAGATAGCGATAAAGCTTGTCTTTCACGATTGCTGTTTCATCGTCAAAGTCGTAAATCAAAAATCCCTCGATAGACAAATTGATAAGCATAGCTCTTACCTGGCTCTCTGCCATATGCATTTGTTCAGCCAGCACTTTGGTATGCACCACTTCGCCATAGTTATCCACATATTTCTTGATATAAATCAGGGGGTGGCTATTGTCTATACCACGAAGTCTGTCAAAATGGGATTCCTTATAATAATTGGTAGACTCAAACATCGCCTTATCACGTGTACTTCCTTTCAGCGGTCGGAAATCTATCAGAGGCTCATCTATCTTCCAGTAGAGTGCATCAAAGTTCATGTCCACATCATGAAAGGTATTGGTGTATGGACTTTGCGAAACACCCCGGTCTTCCCGGTACAAAGTCAACTCACGGTCATCCGTCGCAAGTTTGAAAGACAGTCCGGGGTGAAATATGGAATCATTTTTAAGGTATATGGTAACGGCACAGTAATCCGAAACGATGCGATCTTCTCTGATAACAAAGGATTTGCCATTGGCAATGAGGAACTGTTGTCCTTCCCGTCGAAAAATGAGCCGGGCATCATTCACAGCGTTACTTGACCCGATCACTTTTCCTCCGTTCATGGAAAACCCGCCGATATAATCCACATTCTTGATAATATCCTTGATCTGGAATTCTGTCTGGTAAGAAACAAACCTTGGATAGGATGCTTTTTCTTCGGTTACATCTGCCAGCACTTTTTCCTCAAGGCTTCCAAGCAATGGGAAATCAAAGTACTTTTTGTTGTAAAACGTTACTGAATCAGCCTTGTAATGGGCACTATTGATTGAAAAGCTGTAATTGCTCAGTTCGGCTTTAACCTCATCCACCGGGATTCCTGCTCTTTGCCATGTTACGGTCCCTCCCTGCCCCATAAAAGTATTTTCGGTAGGATACAAGGTGCCTTGGGTATTCAGTATCACCGCACTATCACGCTTTGTATAGCAGGTCAGTGTTGCTCCTTTGAAAACGATCTTGGGCAATGAGTCATAGTCAAACACGTAATCGTTGTTGCTTGCAATCCACCGGGTTGTATGGGAAGCATAAAGTGCATTCTCGGAGAAAAGATTATCGCAAACTTCCAGAAAGGAATTGAATTTCCGGGCGGTACGGTTCTCCAGCATCTTCATGATGCTGGCCATGAAAGAATCAAAACTGGATTCGGGTTGTTCGGTAATCACAAAATTGATGAGGGTGTACATGTAAGCCATAAAGTGCGGATATGCCTTCATCCGCTTATCCAGCATTTTATTAGAGGTAAGGTAGATGACTTCCCGGTGAATTTCATTGATCTTTTTGGTATCCGGACCATACCGCTGTTTGATCTGAACCGGGGCATCTTTCAGTCTTTTCTCGAGGGCCTTGTTTGCCTTTTCGTAAATCTTTTCCTGTTCCTTTTCATCCAGGGGTCCCATGTCCCACATCACCCTGAATTCAGCCATGATATCATCCGCCTGATCCTGATTGGTCTCCGTCAGAAACTGATGCATCTCCTCAAAGAATTTCGCCGGTTCTGCAGAGAACCTTCTTTTTTGAGCCTGCATTTGCATGGCTGATAAAAAAATGACGAGAAAAAGAAAAATTGATCGAATATATCCTTGCATACCTACACCGGTCTTTTTTCAAAACGGGCCATCACCCAGTTTTGTTTTTCCCGGATTGCCCTCAATTGAAGCCCAAATGACAGTGCCCTGTGGTAGATTTCAAGCAGGTCTTTCACCAGGAAACCACTTGTGAATAAAGACCTGTTTTCTCTAAGGCATGTTGCATATACTGGCATATGTTCCAAAAGCACATTCCGGTTGATGTTGGCTAAGATAAAATCAAAGTGGGTATTCTCCAACCGGTCGATGTCACCAACCTCTGCAATCACACCTGTGACCCTATTTTCAAGGATATTATCTTTCGCATTGGATACTGCATCCGGATAGTTATCCACAGCCAATACAGATTTTGCACCTTTTTTTGAAGCATATATCCCAAGTATTCCGGTACCGCATCCCATGTCCAGGCCTTCCTGGTTGGTGAAATCTTCGGTCATCATTTCCGCCAGCATGAGCCAAGTACTGGCATGATGTCCTGTTCCAAAGGACATGCGCGGCATTATCACCAGTTCCTCACCATCGGGACTGGCAGAATGAAAAGGAGCACGGATTAGCAATTTTTGTTCTACCCAGATCGGATGAAAATTCTTCTCCCACTCTTCATTCCAGTTCTTCCCTCCAACTTCCCGGATCTCATAGGAAAAGGTAAACCTTTCATCATCGATTTCCTTCAGGTGTCTTTGAAGATCAAATCCAAGTTCATTTCCCGCAACATATGCGTTAAAACCCAACTCAGTTTCCTCAAATGACTCAAAGCCCATGGAAGCAAGCTCATCAATGAGCAAGTCAGCCCAAGGTTCCCTTGGGGCTACCTGACATATAACCTCCATATAATTCATTTACCCAATGTATTTAGGGATGCAGTGCCTGAATCACCTCAGAAAAATCAGAGGCCTTCAGTGATGCGCCACCTATCAATCCTCCATCTACATCCTCCATGGCAAACAATTCCTTTGCATTGCCAGGATTGCAGCTGCCACCGTATAATATTGTCACCTGTTGGGCAACATTGCTCCCATAACGATCAGAAATGGATTGACGTATAAATGCGTGCATTTCCTGTGCCTGTTCAGGGCTTGCCGTTTTACCGGTGCCTATTGCCCAAACCGGTTCATATGCTATGATCATACCTGCCATATCCTCCGAGCTAAGGTGATATAATCCTTTGCTTAATTGAGATTGAA
Organism: Flavobacteriales bacterium; assembly: GCA_020435415.1. Classification (NCBI taxonomy): domain Bacteria; kingdom Pseudomonadati; phylum Bacteroidota; class Flavobacteriia; order Flavobacteriales; species Flavobacteriales bacterium. Next base: position 32,451 of record JAGQZQ010000013.1, on the reverse strand, counting down.
CAACTTCCTGATGCTTGTCTGACTCACGCTGCTGCAGGTCTTCTCCACAACAAAAGATAGGAACAAGATCATTTTCCAATACCCGATCTACTTTACGTGCAAGTATGGCATCGGTTTCACCGGCGTATTGCCGGCGTTCAGAATGACCAATGATTACATGGCTACAACCGACAGATGATAACATGGATGCCGAGACCTCACCCGTATAAGCTCCGTGGGCCTCATCATGACAATTTTGTGCGGCAAGTTTTAAATTAGCGTTGCCTCCAAGCATTTCAAAAATGCCTGGAAGATGTATGTAAGGGGGTGCAAGCAATACCGTCACCTGGTTATATTGCCCGGCTTGTTGAATGACCTCCCTCGCCAGCTGCAATCCTTCCTGAAGATTTTTATTCATCTTCCAGTTGCCGGCTACCAATTGTTGTCTCATGAAGTTAAAACATTAATTACCGTACCCTGACCCGAGGGTCCAGTATACCGTATAATATATCCACAACCATGTTGATAATGACAAACGTAACTGCCACAACCAAAACACAGCCCATCACTACAGGAAAATCGTATTTATCAAGGGAATCCACTATCTCCTTCCCGAGACCTTTCCAGCCAAAAATAATTTCCACAAAGATAGCGCCTGCCATGAGGGATGCAAACCATCCCGAAACAGCTGTCATCACGGGATTCATTGCATTCTTTAATGCATGCCGCGTGATTACCTTATAATAACTCAGCCCTTTGGCTGATGCCGTTCGAATATAATCCTGCGATAATACATCCAACAACGAACTTCTTGTGAGCTGAGTGATAATAGCCAGTGGCCGGATACCCAGGGTAAGTGCCGGCAGTATCAGATTCTTCAGATCAAGTATCTCGCCTTGAAAAGGATCCAATGTGTAAAGACTACCGGTCATATTCAGGCCGGTTGTATCACTCCACACATAACCAAAAAGCCATGCAATGATAATTCCTGAGAAAAAGGAAGGCAGTGACATGCCCAGCACAGAAAGCACGAGGGACATGTTATCATAAAGCGTATGACTCCTTACTGCTGAAATAATCCCAAGGATCACCCCGAAAAAAGTGGCAAAAAGAATGGCGGTAACAGCCAGAACAGTAGTGCCTGGAAGGGCATCCATCAGTACTTCTGAAACCCTGCGCTTGGTTTGATAGGACCTTCGCAGATATGGTGTCTTAAAAACAATCACCTTGCTCCCCATATGGATCAGTTCGGAAAATGATTCATATTTATCCGCATGCAGGAAAAGGAAATTGTCAGGATGATCAGTATCGTGGAAGGAGATCGGGGAAAGATCGTTAACGTACATCAGGTACTGCTGAAATAGAGGCTTGTCTCGGCCGAGGTCACGGTTGATCGCTTCTATCGACGCTCCATCAGCCCTCTGCCCCAGCATCATCCGGGCAGGATCGCCGGGCAACACGTTAAACAAAAGGAATACCACGGTGACTACGCCCCACAAGACAAGCACCCCGTATAATATTCGTTTTATCAGGAATCGTAAAAGCACGTATTTGCTACTTCTTAATCAACGTCTTTTTCACCTCCGGCCATTCCGGTATGTCGTTATAGTGCCATTTGGCCAAAATGGTTCCCTCTTTTATCAGAAGTAAGCCCGGGTTGGAGCGAATGATCGTTTTAAGCGTTTTACCGTCTGTGATGTAATAAGGATACATGGCCTGCACCTCATGGCGGAAATCATTGATCTTTCCGGAAGAGGCGGTCAGCCCTAAAGCCGTAACATTTTCCTTCTCGGCAGCATTGATCAGCGCATTCAATTTTTCCTGGCAGCCCATGTCAGCATAATCGAGATCATACGCCACCACCACAAAGTAATAACCGGGATTGGCCAGCACCTCTTCGGTGATATCGCCATCATCACTGGTAATGGTGAAATCATAGATGGGAGGATTATAGCCTTCGGAAATAAGCCTGTTAATCGTTTCCGCGTGCGCCCAATTAGCTGTATCCTGCCAAGGGTAATTCTGAATCGTAAATTCTTTTACCTCACCGGTGTTTTTATTTTTATACATAAGTATAGTCTCATACACATCCTGCGCTGCTCCTTCCGGGACGACCATTCCTTCCGGGATATTCTTTCCAACGGCATACGCCCGGAAATCCTTCACCGGAAGATGCCACAGGCAATAAAGGGTAAATACAAGCGAAAGGATGGTGCTCACAATGAGGATCGGGCGGTCCGCTTTCTGCTCACCCAACGCCATGTTCAAACCCCACAAGACGGCCATCATCACCAACGTGAACCAAATGGGAAATGCCCAGGTATTGTTCAGGATACCCAAACAGAACACGGCAACCAGAACAGTCGCCATCAGCAGAGAGATGACATTCTGCTTTGGTGTTTCCCGTTGAATATGCTTTCGCGTGAGAAAGATGATCAGGACGAAAACCAGCAAAACAACGTCCTTCATGAACGACTGGTACGGCGTGAGCTTTAATGCATCTCCGAAACAGCCGCAATCACGCACAATATCAAACACCCATGAAGCAAAGGTCAGGAAGGTGAAGAAGACGATCATGACAAGAAGAAGCCACGACACCGGTTTTATCTTTATCGCAAACAGCGCGGCAGCGCCCAGAACCACCTCAATCACACAAATAAATATCGCAATAACGAGGGTAGCCGGTATCAGAAAATCCATACCGAACTCCATGAAATACTCTTCCAGCTTATAGGAAAAACCGAGCGGGTCATTGGCTTTGATAAGACCGGAAACGATAAACAGTGAACCGACCAGAAGACGGCTCAGGTAGGCCAGAATTTTCATGTGGCAGAGGGTTTTGAAACAGACGACGGCTGCATTTCACCTAACCGGATCAGCGCGAAGATGGCATAATTGATCATATCCAGATAATTGGCATCCAGTCCTTCGGAGATGATCGTTTTACCCTGATTATCTTCAATCTGCCTGACACGGAGAATCTTCATCAGGATCAGATCAGTGATGGATGATATCCGCATATCCCTCCATGCCTCACCATAGTCATGATTCTTGTTCATCATTAATTCACGGGACTGATTGATATAGCCCTCATATAAAGATGCGGCTTTTTCGAATGCCAGTTCATTTTCTTCGCCCAAACCCAGTTCCAGCTGTATCAAGGCAATCACGGAATAGTTGAGAATGCCTATATACTCTCCGTCCACATCATCGGCTACCTTTTGCTCTCCTTTCTCCTCAATACTCCTGATGCGCTGGGCTTTTATGAATATCTGGTCGGTGATTGACGAAGGTCGCAGGATACGCCATGCAGTCCCATAATCCTTCATCTTCTTAAGAAATATATCTTTGCTCCTGGCAGTGACCTGATCGTACTGCCTTAAGGTTTTCTCCATCATTGACTTAGCGAAACGATCTGTAAATTACATCATTACGAGCCCGAAAGTTACATATTTTTCGACACATAAATGGTTGCGTATACATGGCAGCCTGATGTTGTCTGACAAGCCTCTGGTCATGGCCATCCTGAACCTGACCAACGATTCCTTTCATGTTACCTCCCGTGTAAAAGATACCGATATAGTGGAACGGGCACGATCATTCCTTGAAGCCGGAGCCTCCATCCTTGACCTCGGAGCAGCCTCCTCCCGTCCAGGAGCAGAAATGCCAGGTGAAAAAGAAGAACTGGACCGGCTTTTACCTGCCATAGAAGCCATACGTTCTGCATTACCTGATGCTGTGATCTCCATCGACACTGCCCGGTCGACCGTAGCAAAGGCCTGTGTGGAAGCCGGAGCAGATATGATCAATGATATTTATGCGGGCCGGTATGATGAGCATATGGCGGAGGTGGTCGGCAAGCTGGGAGTACCATACGTAATGATGCACATGCAGGGCACGCCTCAGACCATGCAATCCAACCCTACATATCACAATGTAACCCTGGAAGTCGCTTCCTTCTTTTCAGAACGGATAGACCATTTCAGAAGACACGGTGTTGCAGACATCATCCTGGATCCCGGCTTCGGCTTTGGTAAAAGCCCGGAGCATAATTTTGAGCTCATAAGAAATTTGTCCTATTTTCGTTGCTTCGAATTACCTATCATGACAGGCATTTCCAGAAAATCTTCTATAAGCAAGCTGCTTCAAACCGACACAGAAGGTTCATTGAATGGCACGACCGCCTTGCACATGATCGCCCTGGAACAGGGAGCAAAGTTGTTACGCGTTCATGATGTTAAGGAGGCCATGCAGGCCATCACCATTTACGAAGCCTGTTCATGATGATACCTGAAACCATACTCTTTATCACCCTGAGATGGCTGGATGCATTGGACATCCTCCTCGTAGCCTTTTTGTTGTACCTCCTTTACAACCTGGTCAAAGGCACCGTTGCCATCAACATCTTTGCGGGCATTCTTGCCGTGGTTTTGTTATGGACCATCGTAGATGCAGCCCAGATGAAATTGCTGTCGAAGATCCTGGGAGAGTTCATTGGCGTAGGTGTTATCGCCCTGATCGTTGTCTTCCAGCAAGAGATCAGACGCTTCCTCTTGTTTATCGGAAGCAGGGGATTTTACCGTCGAAACCTCCTGTTTAAAATATTTCTTCCTTTTGTCGGGAAGAAAGAAAGCAGCACCGGATTGAACATCGATCCGATCATTGAGGCCTGCAAGAAGATGTCCTCCACGTTAACAGGTGCCATTCTTGTAATCACCAGGCGTTCGGAGCTCAAGTTCTACATGAATACAGGAGAATTCATAAATGCGGATATCTCACCGACAATGCTCGAGACGATATTCTTCAAGAATAATCCTTTGCACGACGGTGCTGCCATCATTTCGGAAGATAAGATCAAAGCCGCACGATGTGTGCTACCCGTCACCGAGAACACTTCTTTTCCGGTTCACCTGGGCATGCGTCACCGCGCAGCTGTGGGGGTAACGGAACAATCAGATGCCATTGCCATTATTGTCTCTGAGCAAACGGGAGAAATCTCCTATGCAAAGGAAGGGGAAATATTTACGCAATTAACGATTGACCAGCTAAGAGAACACTTGCTGGAAGATTTCAGTTAGCAGGCGCATCATCTGAAGGCATGCCAGCTCCCTGAGCCTGACTGTTTCCCTCCTGCTCTTCCCATTTCCTGATCAGTTCTTCAACAGGCACACCCAGGTTATCAAGGCTTCCCTGTGCATCATCTGCAAACGAGTGTCCGGGATATTTTTCAATAAACGACTCATACAACACCTTGGCCTTGTCGTAATCCTTCAACAAATTATCATAGGTGAATGCCTCCAGAAACAACCCCATCGGACCTTTATCATGTTCAGGGTAATCAGTGTACAACCGATGATACACTTCAATGGCTTTCTCTCCCATTTGCAGGGAAGTAGCCACTTCGCCTGCCTTAAAAAGGTACTCCGGCGCCAAACTGTCCTTAGGGCTGGCATCCACATAAGCGATGTATGCATCCACCAATGCCCGCGCAGAATCCGCATTAAATACTCCTGCATCCTTCTTATACACAAAACTTTCAAGGCGCTCCACCCTACCCAGAAGATCCTGGCCTGGTTCGCTTCCTCCGCAGGACCCCAAGGTCAGCATCCCGAAAAAAAAACAGCATACATACAGATTATACAGAAGGGTGTGTTGATTTTTCATTTGAAAGATCTATTATCGTTTGACAGGAAACTTCATTTTATATTTGACATCCACGTTTCCGCGGGATATTTCAGTCAATTTTCGCTTTAACAATTTTCTTTTCAGAGGACTGATACGGTCCGTAAAGAGTACACCTTCCAGATGATCATACTCATGCTGTATGATCCTGGCTGCAATGCCTTCAAAAGTTTCCTCCTGTTGGTTAAATTCTTCATCCAGATACGCGATCCGGACCACAGGTTGCCGTTCCACATCTTCCCTTATGGTTGGGATAGACAAACATCCTTCATTGAATTTCCACGGGTTGCCCGACTCCTCAATAATTTGTGGGTTAATAAATATCTTTTTGAAATCGGCCAGAGAAGCATCATCCTCCTCAAAGGGCGACGCATCCACCATAAACAAACGCACGGACCGACCCACCTGAGGTGCAGCCAACCCAACCCCTGCAGCATCATACATGGTATCCCACATATCACGGATCAGGACCTGCAGGTTTTCACTGTCTGCCTCAATATCCTCGGCCCTTTTCTTAAGCACCGGATCACCATATGCCACTATCGGAAGTATCATCGTTCGGCAAATGTAAGAAATAGTCGTTAGTCGATTGCTGAAGGAGGAGAATGAGGTAGTAGACAGTAGGCAGTAGGCAGTTGGCAGGAACAACCTTAAACATTAAACCTTAAACCATTTACCTGTACTTTTGCATTCTATGTTGATTAACGACACCATCATTGCACCCCTTACCGGTTCGGCAGGAGCTGCCGTATCTCTCATCCGGATTTCAGGCCCGGAAGCCTGGAATATTGGGCGACAACTCTCTCCGGGCATATCTCCTTTTACAGAAAGAACATGCCGACTGGTAAAACTGAAAGATGGCGATGAGGTACTGGATGAAGCATTGTTCACAGCATTCAAAGCACCTGCCTCCTATACAGGTGAGGATGTACTGGAAATCTCGATACACGGATCCCCATACATTCACCAACGCCTGATTGAACTGGCCCTGTTACACGGTGCACGCCTGGCAGAGGCCGGGGAATTCACCCGCCGGGCGTTTTTAAATCGCAAGATGGATCTCTCCCAGGCAGAAGCGGTTGCCGATGTGATTGCCGCAGAGAATGCCATGGCACACAAAATCTCCATGCATCAGATGCGTGGAGGATTCAGGGATGAATTAACGGCACTTCGGGACCGGCTGATCGAGTTTGCCTCACTTATAGAGTTGGAGTTGGACTTCAGTGAAGAAGATGTGGAGTTTGCCAACCGCCACCAATTGTTATCCCTTTTGAATGAGATCCACCGAAAGTGTTGCGACCTGGCAGGATCATTCCGGCAAGGTCATGCCATACGTACCGGTATCCCAGTGGCCATTGCGGGAAAACCTAATGCCGGAAAATCCACGCTTCTGAATGCTTTATTAAAGGAAGAACGGGCTATTGTAAGTGACATCCCAGGCACCACCCGTGATACGATTGAAGAACGCTTTACACTCAACGGCGTCACTTTCCGATTGATGGATACCGCAGGATTACGTGAAACCGCTGATGTGGTAGAACGCATCGGTGTGGAGCGCGCCACAGAAAAGATTGCAACCAGTGCTGTGGTACTCTATGTGTTTGACACTTCTCTTACGAACAAGAATGGGGTTAAAGCAGAGCTCGATGCTATTCGTAAAGATATTCACCAGGATGCGCTGCTGATCCCGGTTGCCAATAAAACGGACCTGGCATCTGAAAAGAAGATCCCGAATGCCATTCACATTTCAGCACAGCATGGTCAGGGCATGGACACATTACTTGACCGGCTTGCAGAGATAGCCACAACGCTTTCCGCAACCGAAGGACAAACGGTGGTAAGCAACATCCGTCACGCCCAGGCACTGAAGGAAACCGCAGAAGCTGTTGAACGCGTGCGCGAAGGACTGAATAATGGCTTAAGCGGTGATCTGGTGGCAGCTGATATACGGGGGGCACTTCATCACTTGGGCAGCATTACAGGAGAGATCACCACTGATGATTTATTGGGGAGTATTTTCGGGCGGTTCTGCATCGGGAAGTAGATATGCCTGATGTTTGGTTTCCTGTATACTATCACCAGGGTTTGTGAAAATGAAGACATTGGAGAAAACTTCAACACCTTTATTTTTTTATGTGCTGACCCTTTGACACGATTATATCTCCACATACCCATACCATTATTCCTGCCGATCGCAACCGCTCTCTACCGGTCAGTATCCTTTTTATGTATCATGAGACATCATGGAATTGAGCCAAAAATTACGGACCTTCACGATTCAATGAGGTAGGCCTGAGGCACATGAACAGGATTGTTTCTACCGATCAGAAAGGCACCAAAAATGCAAATGAATGCTTAAAATACTATTGGTTGATGATGAACGATCCGCCACAGACTCGCTCACCTGGATGCTGAAAGAATGTTGCCAGGAAACGAACATTGTGGGGGTAGCCCATACCGTTTCTGATGCGATCCTGAAAATAAACTCGTTAGAACCCGAACTCGTATTCCTGGATATCGCGATGCCGGATGGTAGCGGATTCGAGGTATTAAAGCAGGTAAATACCAGGAATTTCGAAGTGGTATTCTGCACAGCATATGGCCATTATGCTATCAAGACCTTTAAATTCAGCGCCTTCGATTATCTGCTCAAACCCATAGACATAGATGAACTGACTGACACCATAGGAAGAATCAGGCAAAACAGGAATCTTAATCACGCTGACCGACTGGATAAACTTCTGGATAATATTGAAAGCACAACACCCTCGACATTAACAATACATACCACGGAAAGCATTCATTTCATTCCTGTTTCAAATATTGTTCGCATCGAGGCCGATGGCAAATACTCCACCTTCCACCTGGACAATGGAAAAAAACTGTTGGTATCACAAAACATAGGCAAATATGAGAACATGCTCGGACGGGAATTCTACCGTTGCCATCAATCCCACCTCATAAACCTGAATAAAATTGACTCATTTCAAAAGACAGATGGCGGCTTCATAAAAATGAACAATGGTTCCACTGTTGACCTGGCCCGCAGAAAACGCGCCGAGTTTATTGAAATAATGGAAAGCAGAGGCATATAACCCTTCCTCAACAAATCAAATGGACATTATTGAACAATACAAACACATTTTTGAGCCCGAACTATTACACGAAATCGAGACAAAGGCAAAAACAGTTTCGGTAAAGGCAGGAACTGTTATTCTGGACATCGGTCAAACAGTACGGGTCATTCCGTTATTGCAAAAAGGCACACTCAAAATTTCCAGGACAGATGAAGAAGGGAAAGAGTTATTGCTATACTACGTCACCGCAAACGAGAGTTGCGCGATGACATTTACGTGCTGTATGCAACAATTCCCGAGTGAGATCAGAGCGGTAGCGGAAGATGACGTGGAATTTCTCGCCATTCCCATTTCCGTGATGGATGAATGGATGACAAAGTACCCTACGTGGAAAAGCTTTGTCATGAAAACCATTCGCATGAGGTTCAATGAACTACTGAAAAGCATTGACCAGATTGCTTTTCAGAAACTGGACAAACGATTGGTTCATTACCTCAAGGAAAAATCCAGGGCCACCGGTTCATCGCTGATCAACCTTACCCATGAACAAATCGCAAACGAATTGGCAACATCCCGGGTGGTGATTTCACGGTTACTCAAGAAGCTGGAAAACGACAAGAAGCTACTTCTCTACCATAACCAGATAAAGCTTCTGAGTGATTTGTAACTAATGTTACTGCATCTCCCATGACATTGTCGGAATTTTGTACAACAAGATTCTTTCACCAATAATTCCGGCAATGAAAAAAAACATGGGTTCTTCAGACAGAGTGATAAGAGCATTGCTCGCTATTGCTGTTATTGCTCTCTACCTCACCAATCTGATCTCCGGCACACTGGCTATTGTACTCCTCGTACTCGCTGGCAGATTCCTATTCACAAGCTTTGTCAGCTTCTGTCCTTTGTATTTACCGTTCAGGTTTTCCACTTGTAAAAAACAATAAGAGCATGGAGTGGCAACAAACCATAATAATTGCCCTGATAGGCATTGCAGCCGGACTTCTAAGTGGCATCATGGGACTGGGTGGCGCTATTATCATTATACCAGCCTTGGTAATGCTGTTAGGCTTTTCGCAGCAAATGGCTCAGGGAACAGCCCTCCTGATGATGGTGATGCCGGTAGGAGCACTAGCGGCATGGCAGTATTATAAGGAAGGCAATGTAGATATGAGGTCCGCGCTCATCCTGGGGGTGACATTTTTTGTCAGTGGTTTTATCGGGGCGAAATTCGCCAACCAGATTCCCCAGGACATCCTAAAAAAGACGTTTGCTGTCTTTCTTGTACTGATCGCCATCAAGATGTTCTTTTTCGAGAAATCTCTGAACTGACAGTTGTAACAAAAGTAACTGCAAGGTAGTCCTCTGAACCAGAACTTTGTAATCATATCATAAGAACTTTGAGTCATGGAAATCAAACAATTTGAAGACAAGAATTTAGCGCACTATTCATATGCCATTATAAACAATGGTAAAGTAGCATTAATAGACCCTTCAAGAAATCCCCAACCCTACTACGAATTCGCCAAACAACATAACGCCACCATAACGACCATCATTGAGACACATCCACATGCGGATTTTGTAAGCAGTCATTTGGAAATTCACAAAACAACGGGGGCGACGATATATGCGAGCAAACTTTTAGGCGCTGAATATCCTCACAAAAGTTTTGATGAAGACGATCATATCACACTGGGGGGCATCACCCTATCCGCATTGAACACACCTGGTCATTCACCTGATAGCATAAGCATAGTTGCTCTGGATGAGAACGGCATACAAACAGCGGTTTTCACGGGTGATACATTATTTATCGGAGACTGCGGCAGACCTGATCTCAGGGAAAACGCAGGAGCTATCACAGAAGCACGCCAGACACTTGCCAAACAGATGTACCACTCGCTTCGTACCAAATTAATGACCTTACCCGATGAGGTATTGGTTTATCCGGCACACGGCGCTGGCAGTTTATGCGGAAAAGGTTTAAGCGTGCAAAACAGCAGTACCATAGGGGCAGAGAAAATAAGCAATTGGAGTTTACAGGAAATGAGCGAAGATGATTTTGTTAGTCGGCTGCTTGCAGATCAACCCTTTATTCCCAAATACTTTCCTTTTGATGTGGGAGTCAATAAAAAAGGTGCGGAGAACTTTTCGGAGGCCATTGCAAACGTTGAGATACGTGAATCCGTTAATTGCGAAGGCTGCACCAACACGCTCAACCCTTCTGTCACCATCATTGACACCCGCCCTCAGAGCCAATTCAAGAAAGCTCATATCAAGAACGCCATCAACCTGATGAATGATGTAAAGTTTGAAACATGGCTGGGCAGTATCATAAATCCGGGAGAAAAATTTTACCTCGTTGCTAAAAATGAAACCGAGCTGAAAAAGTTAATTGAACGTACAGCTAAAATCGGCTACGAGCATCAGATACTTCAGGCATTTACGGTTCATCATGGCAATACCCGGATGGATGTGTTTAACAGTGAAGAATTGAAAAACAACAGCAGGGCCTTTACCATAGTTGACATCCGCAACAAATCGGAGGTAAATACCGGAAAAATATTCCCGGATGCATTACATATACCATTATACGAGTTAAGAGAACGTAGCAACGAAATCCCATTAGACAAGCCGATCGTTGTGCACTGTGCGGGTGGTTACCGCAGTGCAGCAGGTGCCAGCATCATTCAATCAACCACAGGCGGCACCATTCCTGTATACGACCTGAGTGAGGCCGTAACAACATTCCAGAAATGAGATTTCTCCTTAAATATAAGTTCACCCTCACAGGAATGATAGCCGGTGCCATTGGGGGCTACCTCTACTATCATTTCATAGGATGTGGCTCCGGCACTTGTTCTATCACATCGCAACCACTGAACAGTACATTGTATGGAGCAGCCATGGGCGCTCTGATCTTAAGTGGCATAAATAATCATCAAACAGAAACCAAAGACCAGAACCATGAATAAAAAAACGATTATCGATGTACGTACCCCGGGAGAATTTATGGGTGGTAACGTGGCAGGAAGCATCAACATTCCGCTCCAGGAATTGCCAGAGCGATTGAATGAGATCAAATCAATGTCACAACCGGTGGTCTTATGTTGTGCCAGCGGCATGCGAAGTGAAAAAGCCACATCCTATTTAAAAGGTTATGGCATTAACTGCGAAAACGGAGGTAGTTGGATGGATGTGAATTATAAGAACCAAACACTTTAATCATGATACAAATACTAAAGAACATATTGGGAATCGGGCCTAAGGTCGACTTCAAACAGCTGGTAAAAGACGGGGCACAAATTATTGATGTACGAACCGTTGGTGAATTCCGGAGTGGACATATTAAGGGGGCCGTAAATCTGCCGCTCCATAACTTACACCAAAACATATCCAAGATTAAAACGGGTAAACCCGTCATTACCTGTTGCGCATCAGGGATGAGAAGCGCATCGGCGAAAAGAATCCTGAAAACCGAAGGGTTCCAGGAAGTACATAATGGCGGCGGCTGGGTAAGCTTGCAAAGCAAAATCTCATAAAATCTTATTCGGCATTCAGGCAAGAGGAATTACAAAAGAACTGTGCCCCGCCGAACCGCAGGAAAGCATAAACGATCAGGCACTGTTCATATGCTGTTCTTTCCGGTTATCAGACTTTGGTGACAATGATTTGCCGCTTTGAACGATTTCCTCAGGCGGGACTTTACAAACAGGAACCGATGTTGCATTTGCTTCCGAAACTTTTCATGATCGATATCTGAACCGAATCCACCATTCTCCATCACCTCGCGCAGCGAAAGCTCACATTCTTCCATCGCCTGCTGACATGATTCGATCATTTGCGTTAGGGATTTGTAAAATAATTCCGTTTGAATTCCCGAATTGGCTGGATTCCGATTTCCTGATAGCATGTGTGGTGCGCTTTGGTGAAATTCTCATTCTTATATAAAACGATACAATTTAAGACGGGTACAAACTTTTTTCTAGCCTGATAGATAAGCGGTTGGATTAAATGAATATTCGGTCGCTTTTGACTCTAATCCGTTTGTCACTTACCGAAATCCATCCCCGGGCACAGTTCACAAAAATTAACAATCCTTAACCCTTGCGCTTTCTTTCAAAACATAAATTGCGGTTTACCTGCGTTATTGATACATGACAAAAGTGAACCGATTCTTCTGGTGGTGCTCAGGCAGCAACCCGTACCTTCTGAAAAAATCGCCTTCGGAGCATAACAAATACTTGGCATCGGCGCAACGGTTTTTTTCACCGGCTTGTTTGCAATGATCTCGAGTGCCTATGCCTTGTACTTTGTTTTCAATGACCTTCCGGTATATCTGAGATTGAGCGCCGCCGTTCTTTTCGGACTTGTCTGGGGACTTATGATCCTTAACCTTGATCGTTTCATTGTCTCAAGCATGAAGAAGAACGGAAGTCGCTGGCGAGAACTGAGGCTTGCCATTCCCAGGCTGTTCCTGGCCGCAATGATTGCCATCACCATCTCAAAACCCCTGGAGTTAACCATCTTTCATACATCCATTGATTACGAAATGGAGATCATGAAACACGATGATATCAAGAAACAGGAGGAGGCCCTTGCACAGCGTTATGCAGGTGATATATCATTGCTTGAGAATAGCATTACGGCATTGCAAGGTCAGATTGATGTTGCAACATCCGAACGCAACGCTCTGGACCATGAAGCCAGGATAGAAGCAGATGGTACAGGCGGTTCCTCACGTCGCGGTCTGGCTCAGATTTACCCACTAAAAAAAGCTGATGCTGATAAGGCACAAACAGAACTTGACACGATCACTGCACATAATTCTCCGCTAATTTCAGAACAGCGTATGCAGTTGACCAAACTGCATATGATGGTAGACAGCATGCAACAAAACATTCAGCGCGGTGCATACGATGGGTTTGACAAACGGTTGATTGCATTGGCAACCATTTCCGAACGCAACCCGGTCATTGCCACCGCCGGTATCTTTGTTATGCTTCTATTCCTGATCCTGGAGATGTCACCCGTTCTGGTCAAGCTGCTATCTCCCAGAGGACCCTATGATGATCTGCTGGAGGTACACGAACATGCATTCACCAACTATCGTATAGAAAAAATAGCCAAAATGGATAGCGACACAAAAGAGCGGTTGGCCCGATTGGGGGTCAATGTGGATTTCGGATCAGCGAATACAGCACCCGCCTGACTCCAGAATCAATAACTGCTCAGATACCATTTCCCATCGCGGTTCACCAGCTTCATGGTTTTTGGCGTGCGGCCCTTGGGGCCCGTCATCATGGTAACACTGGCCTCGTTCCCACGAATTACCGGCTTGCCCACAACCTGACCATACTTAAACTGTGTCACAAAATCCTGCCTGACATTTGCAGGAGCAGTTCTGATATTGCATAGTGCTTTGGTTTCCGCATCACCATGTCCGTGTGGATCACACAACCCGGATAGTACACCGAAACTTCCGCTTTTGGCCGCCTTGAATATTTGTGACACTACCCATGCCGGATCTTTCTGACCACTGCTGGCACTGGTTTCCTCTGCAGATACCTTTTTCTTTGAAGGGGTCACTTCATCCGCGGAAGGAATGTTCTTCTTTCTTTTCTCTGCAGGTGTTTCCGAACCGGAAGCCGAACCATCAGATTTTTCTCTTAGCGCAAGTTCACGTTTGGTAAGCTCCAACTCCTTTTTCAGCAATTCTACTTCTTTTGAACAATCCGAGCCGCTATCGGAATCTGCACAACCGGTTATCATGGCAACGATCACGGAGAAAAGGAGGAGATTTTTCATAGCTAAAAGTTTAGAGGTTGGATTATCAATATAATAAGATCCATTGAAAAGACAGGGGGTGAAGCGCCACAAATTTTGCAAATAGGGGACAATTCTTTCGTCCCGGACACCCATAAACTAATGAGCGATGCAGTACCTCACAAGAACGCCTGTTGTCAATGCCATCGCAAAACTCAACAAGGTTCCAATCAGAATATACTCTGTGAGTTTGCGGTCTTTAGATTGGCGAAGGTCACCGAATCGAAATACGGATTTGGCCGCAATCAGAAAGCCGATGGCCTCCCAATGCTCTGTTACTACAAAAGCAAGAACGAACAGCCGCTCAAGTATTCCTATATATTTCCCCGCATCCTGAAGCGACTCATCATTATGCTCTTCTGTCTGGGGTGCCCATTTTGAGATAAATACTTTGATACAAACAGAGGCCGGGAGTGTCAGCATCACAACTGCCGTTATATAAATGAGCACGTCATCTGTAAACCAGTTTATTTCCCACAACAACGGCCTGGTATATGCATACCATACAACAATCAGAACAACGAGGTGAAGACACTGGTCGATCATAAACCACTCCCGCTTCCGGTTATCTTTTTGAAAGCTCAGCTTGACGGTGTCTATCAGACCGTGGGAAATAGCTAAGACTACTGCGGGCAACCAGAAAGCAAACTCCCATACAAACAACCAGGCGAGGGCTCCGTGAAGCAGTGTATGCAGGTAAAGTTTGGGAGACCTTAATCTCTTCTCCTCTTTTTCCCGTATCCATTGATCGGGTTGCAATATGAAGTCACCGATCAAATGCGCCAGAAAAAGTTTTACGAGCAGCATCATTGACGTATCAACTTATTTATTTTCTCTCGATACCATGCTTCAAGATCCATGATCTCCGCATGGTGCGCCCGTGTTTGCCTTTCACTTACAGATGATTGCGCTATGCCCAACTTTTCCGCTATTTCCTGTTGCCCTAAAGTGCGGTTTGCCAATGATATTGTCATCAACTCAGCAGCTCCCTGACTCCAGTTATCCATGGCAATCAATGCAAGACGTATGTGGAGATTGATTTCCTCATCAAAGGCTGGCCACGGGGTTTTCACCGAAAGGTTTTGCTTCTCCTTCTTCATACTTTCAAGCCTTTCGCCGGAATGCACGAACGCTTCGCCGTTTGATTCGGATACCCTGTTAGCTTCATAATCCTTCCCCCCTATTCCTATTCCCATTCGCACATCTATTCCCTTCACACATTTCACTGTGGCCTTTATCCGGATTGCTGTGAGCAATGCATCTGCAGGATCCTTCACTTCTACCTGAAAGCTATCGCCCCGATAGATTTCCCATACTTTTGGCGTCTTTCCGTATTCGTTGAATAATTTCTTGAGAGGAATCAGCCAGGGGTCCTGATTCTGCAAAGTTCTTGAATGGATGATATCTCCGGTGATCACACTTGTCATACACCAAATATCGGATAAATACCCGATAAATAAAAATATCGGCTAAATACCCGATAATGAGCTTTATCGGATGATTGGGAAATTCAGAAAAGGATCAGATTGGGGTGCTTGACCCGGTACGGGAAAGACAATATTCACTGGTTCCACCGAAGAACCGAATTGCAAGGCGAAAGGCTATCGAAACAAGCGGATAAATCCCTTGAACTATGCGCCGGATAATTCTTCCTTTACCTTCTCCATCTCTTCCATCATCTGCAACCATGATTCTCTCGCCTGCTCAATCTCGCCCTGAAGCTGATTAATGGGTTTTCCTTTCTCAGCATCGGTTTCAATATTTTCGAAAAGACGCGTCACGTTGTCCATACCCATGATACGTGTAGAGCTAAGCATTTTATGAGCAGAACTTCTGATTCCATTCACATCTTCTTCGATAAGCCTTTGCTCGAGGTGTTCTATGATTTCCCGTGATTCCTTCATAAACCGGTCAATCACCATCACCACGAATGCATCATCACATTCGAGGTATTGTTTGAGTCTTTGCACATCCAGTCCCATAACATTATGTTTTTTTAGAGATCAATTGAGCTATTTTCTTGTATAGTGTTATTTTCTTCAATGGTTTACTGATGTAGTCATTCATTCCCGCCGCTTTACAACGACGTTCTTCCCCATTGATGGCATGCGCTGTCATTGCGATGATTGGCACAGGACTTTTCAATTCTTCCCTTATCATTCTGGTGGTTTCATAACCATCCATACGAGGCATCTGGATGTCCATCAAAACAAGATCTGCCTGTTGTTTTCTCAGCCACTCCATAGCCTCCTGTCCATCATTGGCAATACTGACCTTTATTCCCATAGAAGCCAGAAAATCCGATGCAACCATTTGATTAAGCTTATTGTCTTCAACCAGGAGAATGCATTTATCAGAAAGAACATCCCGTAATCTTCCCATATCCTCTGTTGCATTTTCACTCAAAGGTTTATCAGTTATTCTGAAAGGAAGATCAATGGTAAACGTTGTGCCTTTACCTTCTTTACTCTGCAATTTCATCCGACCATCCATCATGCTTGTAAGTCGTTTCACGATCGACAGGCCAAGTCCGGTACCGCCATATTTTCTTGTATTTCCCTTATGTGCCTGTTCAAACTCTTCAAAAATTTGTTCCTGTTTCTCTTTAGGAATACCAATTCCCGAATCTGCCACCATAAAGCGAAGAAGACATTTATCCTGATCCTGTGAATGCACCTTCACAGACAGCTGCACACCTCCTTCATGTGTAAATTTGATCGCATTACTGACCAGGTTGAGAAGTATCTGATTGATACGAACAGGGTCTCCCACCACCACCGGTGGAATGTCGATGTCGAGGTCTAGTTTCATCTCAATACCTTGCTCATGCGCCCGGTATGCCACAGAGTTTACAAGGTCACGGACCATTTCCACTATATCAAACCCCTGCTCTTCTATACTTAATTTTCCGGATTCAATTTTAGATAAATCCAATACGTCATCGATAATTCGCATCAGGTTCTCCCCCGCAAATTCCATGGACTTTAAATAATAATTTTGTTGCGAATTGATAGAGGTTTCCCTTAACAATTGAATGATACCCATGATGGCGTTCATCGGCGTCCGGATCTCATGACTCATATTGGCAAGGAACATCTCCCTGGCCTTGGCAGAGGATTCCGCAATTTTCTTCGCCTTCAGCAATGCTTTCTCTGCCTTTTTCTTTTCGGTCACGTCAGAATCCATGGCCACAATACCCTCAATCTCGTCCTTGTCATTCAATACCGGAGTAATGGTGGTCAGGGTCCAATACTCTTTCCCGGACTTCGCAAAGTTCTTGCATTCATACGACACCGAGCGTCGTGTCTTGATCATCCTTTTGAAATATGGGTGCCTGGGATCCAGGCCTGTTGATTTACCATGCCTGAGTATCTCTCCATGCGTTCCCTTCACATTCTCCAGAGAATACCCACTGATACGCTTAAATGCTGCGTTTACCCAACGTATAGTACCATCGGCGTCGGCAATCATAATAGAATTATCGGTCTGAGACAAAACAAAAAGGAGACGTTTTACCTCTTCTTCTGCCTGCTTCGCCATCGTAATATCTGTACCGTAAAGGTTTACATAATGCCCATCCCTTATCGGCACAATGGTAAACAGGTAATTACGGTTCTCAATAACCATTTCCTCCTTTGTAACCTGATTACGGATATAAACCTTATTGATCAAAGAGTTCCATTGTTTACGGAGTTCATGGCTCCGATCAAGACAATCAACGAGATGCACGGTTGACATATATCAATGCCTGCCCCCTCATAGAGAACCGCATAACAGGACTAGGGTTCTCAGCCGGAAACCTGGCCAATGCATCCAGCTCCGCCTCATGTTGCTTACGTTGATTAATGTTGGTATGCAAACCCACCGAACCTATAACCTCATTGGCATTGCTATACACAGGAGAACCATTAACAAGCATCCATAATTTCTGTCCCCATTTTGTTTTTATTCTGATCTCATACTGACTGGCCTCTCCATCCTGACGCTTCAGAATCATATGCTTCATTCGCTCACGTTCATCTTCATCCAGCAATAAATCCATGGCCTTCTGGCCCACCAGTTCATCCATTGGATAACCAGATTGCCTGCAAAACGTTTCATTGACAAATTCTATCACGTCATCATTATTGACGATAAGAACTCCTTCATTCATCGTTTCCACCAGGGTTCGGTACTTCCGCTCACTTTCGTTTAGGGCCTGATCACTTTGCTTTTGCTGTGTTATGTCACGGCTTATCACCCCAATTCCTTCATCAAGCTTAAATATCTCAATGGCAAAAAACCGGTTACCGAAAACATCATGAGAGAGAAAAGTCTCCAGTCTTTTGCTGCGTCCTTTTAACAGGACCTTCTCGTACAATGCCTGATGCTCGGTTCCTTTTATGGAAGGGAAAATCTCATTCATATGCTTCCCGATCAGATTTTTCTTGCTTCTTTCTCCAAGCAGTTTTACACCCGCTTTGTTTATATCAACCAGGCGAAGTTCGTGGTCATATATGGCAAATACATCCCTGGCCGCGTTCATGAAGTTATTAAGCCTTATCTGGCTCTTTTTCATTTGATGCTGTGCTGCAACCTCCCGGGTAATATCTTTGGCGATACTGGATGCCCCGATCACCTCACCGGCACTGTTGTAAATTGGAGATATCGTAAGACTAACATACACGAGGTGTCCGTTTTTGTGCCTTCTGATCGTCTCCAGCCGTTTGATCATCTTCCCCTGGCTTAGACGCAACAGGATGTTCTCCAACTCGTCCTTCCTTTCATCAGGCACGATGATCGCAACATTTTTCCCAATGGCTTCTTTAGGAGAATACCCATAAAGTCGCTGTGCAGCCTTATTCCAACTGGTTATGGTGCCATCCAGGGTTTTGCTCAAAATGGCATCGTAGGTACCTTCAACAATAGCCGCCAACCTTTCTGCCTTGGCTTGCACCTCTTCCCTCCTGGCCATCTCTTTACGAAGGTCTTCCAGAGCCCTTTTAAGCTTGGTCGTTCGTTCCTTCACCTTTTTCTCCAGGTTATTCCTGGCATAAATCAACTCATCTTCCACACGTTTCAAATCGGTGACATCCTGACCAGTACCCAGAACACGTACCGGGTTTCCATCCCAATCGGCTTCTACCTTTCCTCTTCCCTGAAGAATGCGCACAGAACCATCATCTCTGACAATCCGGTAAAATATGTTGAATGGTTTAAGAGACTTAAGAGAAAGATTGACACAGTCACCAACACGTTCACGATCATCAGGATGAACATACTGCAGGAATGTGCCGTAATCAATAGGCTTGGTTTGTTTCTGGAGTCCGTAAATCCGGTACATTTCATCGGACAGATCGAGTTTCCCCTTTTCCACATCACACTCCCAACTTCCAATATGGGTCAGATACTGTGCTTCTTCAAACGCCCTGGTTTTTTCCGCAATTCTGTCGGCAAGTTCATCATTCCATTTACCAAGCTTTCCAAGTTTATCACGGATAACATCCAGCATTACCTGAACACCTACATAAAGTTCCGAGAACTCATCTTCGTTTTCAGTAAATGGAACATCCTTTGAGAAGTCACCAATTGTTGCCCTGGCAAAAACCGGTATAAGTTCGTTCAACCGGTGCTCCACACGTTTCTTGTATTGCTCAAGGTCGCTATATGTGGTTTTGATGGTCATGGATGTTGACTCCTCATTTGGGTTGTGCAGTTTACGTCGAGCTCATTCTTTCAGGGCTGTATTGACTTTATTCATCAGCAGCCATTTACTGGCAGTCTCCTTTGAATCAAAATATTTGACTTTTGCACTTTTCTTGGTGGCGATCACAATGAGTTTGGTGAGGTATTTAAAAAACATGTTACCGCCATACAAGGCAATCTTATCATACGTATCCAGCATCAATGCATCAGCCACAGCCTTTCGGGATTCTGCTGTTGTACCCTTGATGTACTTCAGTGAATTCAGAATTTTCACCTCCTTGTGCCTCAACCGGAGTTTCTCTGCTGCCGCAATGACTTGTCGCGTCACGGAGGTCACACTTTCATAGGTTTGATTTCCCTGGTAAATCACACAAATGAGATCGCTTTCTGATATGTAAACTTTATTAGCCATTACCTTTCTATATGCAATCGTTCATACAATTCACGAATGTAGGTTCTGCTTACAGGTATGGTTCTTTTATTGATTTCCAGAATTTCTCCATCAACTTTGTCGATCTTATTCAGATTTACAATGTAGGACCGGTGAACCTGCATGAAAGCACCTGCGGGTAATCGTTCAAATATTTCTTTCATACGCATTGGGCTATGAAAACTTTCCTTTTCTGTTTTAACGACAACGCTATTATTATGCCCTTTGATCAATTGTATTTCTTCAAATGCAAGTCGTTTCCAAAGGCCATCGCAACGAACAAACAAGTGTCCGTCGGAAAGTCCATCCACAGGCATCGGTGCCGCATTTTTTTGTTGAATCTTATTAACGGCCTTTACAAAACGGGAAAACGAAACTGGTTTTTTCAGGTAGTCCAACACGTTATAATCAAACGCATCTGCACCGTATTCCTTCTTTCCTGAAACAATGATTACCTGAGGCGGGTTTTCAAGGGTTTCCAGAAATTCAATTCCTGTCATTCCCGGAAGTTCAACATCCAGAAATACCAAATCCAGATTTTTGAATGCACGATTATCATTCAAGACGGTGGGAATGTCGTGGTAAATAGCCTCCAATTCCATTAAATCAATCTTGCTGATATAATGGGAGAGTATATCGCAAAACACTTTATCGTCGTCAATAATGGCCGTTCTTAACAGCATATATTCATTTGTTTGGTGAGAAAATGGAGGATTTGCAAATATGGTACATGCCCGGTTAATATATTTACGAATTGAGATCAGTATGGTTATCATTCCATACCCTCATAAACCTATCTGGAGCATATGCCAAGATATGCAATGTTACACAAACCATCCTCCCAAAATCAATCCGGCAATAAAGCAAAGAACGCCTCCGATAATCATCTGATTCTGTCGTCTTTTTCTGTGTCTTTTCTCCTCAAATATTCTCAGAACAGCCTCTTCAACCCGCACATGACAGGCATGTTCTTTTGAAATATATTCACGGATTCCGTTGTTAAACAATTCTGCAACGACCATAACTTCTTGTTGGCCGCTCATCATTATTACTTCCGTTGATGGCGATTCCTTCTTTACACGGCGTAGAATAGCCAAACCGTCCATGGCTGATTCGTTTTTCTCATCCAGAAAATAATCCAGCACAATGATGTCCGGGTGTAGATAAAGATGTTTCAAACATTCCTCACCACTTTCAAATGTGTGAATTTCACAACGTGGTTTGCTTTGGTCTTTACAGCGGGGTAAACGCTCCAGATAATGTGCCAGCAGAGCACCTGCAGCAGCAGAATCTTCAACAATGAATATCTTATAATCCGCTTCCCGCTCTCTTTCCTGAGTTA
Organism: Flavobacteriales bacterium; assembly: GCA_020435415.1. Lineage (NCBI taxonomy): Bacteria > Pseudomonadati > Bacteroidota > Flavobacteriia > Flavobacteriales > Flavobacteriales bacterium. The sequence continues at coordinate 10,430 of JAGQZQ010000013.1, read as the reverse complement.
TCCGAAAAGGCCTGTATGCTGCTATGGCTTCCATAATTCCTCCTTTATTTGGTTAAGAAGGTCCATGCAAACGCTGCACAGACGGTAATGACTGCTAATATTAACAATGTGGCATACTTCCGAAATCTTCTCTGGTGTACCATTTTTGCATGAATGATATTCCCGACCAGATCCTTCACTTTTGTTGCGCTTCCGGGACCATCCTTTTTAACATACCTGTTGATTCCGGACCTAACAAACTCCTTTACAATGCTTACATCCTTTTGGCAACTTAGAACGATAGCCTCTACATTTGGCCAGAGCTGCTTCATCTTCCTTAATAGCATCAGGCCATTCATATTGGATTCATAACCATTCCCGTTCAAATGATAATCCAACACCACCACATCGGGGGAAATATGAAGATCATTGATACAATCTTCCCCGGATGAAAATGGGTAGAGTACATACTGCGAGTCATTATCATTTGCGCGCCCCAGAGCCTCCATCAGAATAGTCCGGTACACATCCGAGTCCTCCACAACAAAAATGTTATATGTTTCTTTTCTTTTCATAACGCACAGGTTTGGTTCAACAATCCGTTCATAAATCTAATGTCCCGCCTGGAAAAACCTCCTTTTAAATGACAGGGTGATCGACGGAATCACCAATGCACCGCCCATTCCAACAAACAGGGCGGATGCAACGTAGTACGGCAGCCAATTGGTAAACGCATAGCTTACCACAACCAATCCGCTCAGCAGTAACACCACCAGGGAAACAAAACCTGCAATAGCCCGTTGTTCCCTGTATCCACTGAGCATGTATTCAATCTGTCCGGAAACCGCGCCTACCATTCTTTTCAGAAAGCGTTCGTCCCTGGGAATAAAATCCACTGCTCCCCGCTTCATCAGGTTAACTGTTAAATCCACACTATTCACTGAGGAATACATGATCACAGGAAGACTAGGATGCCGTGCCTTCAACTGAACAAGCATCCGATCGCCATTCATCTTATGAGAGTAACTGGCATCCAGATTATAATCAGACAATACCAGATCCGGTGCCCGCCAGGCAACATTTCGCAGACATTCTTCTGCTGTGGTAAAAATCCGCACCTTACAACCCAGGTTTGCCCTGAGTTTGTGCTTGATAACTTCCAGGTTTGTTCGGTTATCGTCGACGACGTATACCGTCATATTTTCTACCTTTTTCATGACGCAAATGGATATTGGTTTAGGTACTTAGTTTAACGTTGCACGAGGCATTGCTATGTTTTGCATGGAGGTAGTTTACGTGTTTCGGAGGGTGAATTCCGGTGCACTAATCACGAGGGAAGGTTACCAGAGATTAGACTTGCGATCAGTCAACTATACACTTTGAGTGCTGGTCTCCTTGCTCAGAAGGTCAAATGTCTTATCGTATGAGACGGGCTGACTGGTCGCTGTTCCGGTTTCTTCATCATACACCCTGATGTGGGTGATCGGTGGAGCAAAAACCGCGATACTTATGGTTCTGGCACCAAAAATATTGGTAAACCGGTGCGCACTAACGTTACGCATGTATGAAAAATCATTTTCCCATACACTCATGGATCCTGCTTTAACCAGACCTTCACCTTCGATTCCTGGAATAAATTTTTCTTCCCTCAACCGCCCGGATATGGGATGCACCCATGCTTCATGAGAATCAAAATCATGTATGGGAGAACTCTGTCCTGCCTCCCAACAAATTAACAACACTTCTACATCTTCTGTTTTTGCAATCAGGTTTCTCGTATATCGTTCGCTGTTCCACGAACAATATGCTTCGACCTCTGATACCGGGATTTCTGACTGTTGCATAATATCTACGACACACATATCTCCCTTACACATGCTTAAAGCCCTTACCAGACTCTTCAGCGTTTTTATTGTAGTTTTCATGATTATGGCGATTATAATGACACATCCTTACTTGCTATATATCTACGGAATCACCTTCCCCTTTAAAAAGGGTAAATGGCGAGTTGCAGCATTTGGATGGTCATCTACATAGAATACTAATCCATACACAGGGTAAAATCCTACCCCCTTCCTGAGCTTCTCCAATCCAAATCACCCTACACCGGCTTAATAAATCAAACAAAAGAATTTTATCGTATCAGCCGAAGTTTAGATGTTGATTCAAGCTACGTTCACAAAATCGTCACATTGACTTTTCTTGTATTTCTCTGTCTTTTAAGGTAATTTAATGCAAGTGAGTCGATTTACTATTCAATAAATTGCTTTTTGGAAGTCTGGGTTAATGATAAAGATCTGTATTACCGTAGGGCTTATATGTATTGGTTTCTTTCATGTTGAAGGACAGGAACTCCGTTGGGTAAACTCCTGTAAACACGCCGATGATGCCGAAACAAAAGGCGTAGTAATGGATCATTCAGGAAATATTTACTCCACCGGTTATTTCCAGGACACCCTGGTTGTTGGCCCAGACACCATCGTAAGTCACGGCAACAATGACATCTTTCTCTTCGCACACGACTCGCTTGGCAACGAACTATGGCATACCACTTTCGGCGGCAAACTGAATGACCAGGCCAATGCCATAGCCATTGATCCGGCTGGAAACATCTGGATAACGGGAGGCGTTAACGACTCAATCTTTGTTGAAGACACACTGTTTACAACAGGGACAACGAGCCAAACTCTTTTCTTTGCACGCTATTCCAAATCCGGTCAATACATCTCGATGAACCTGATTCCCGGCGCCATATACAGTCAGGCACAAGATATCGAAATAGACTCCGACTTTACTGCCATATTAACCGGGCAATTCTATGGCACCATTTCAAAAGACAACGTAACCCTCAGTAACCCCACCGGTAAGACCTTTTACATCCTGAAAGTTGATGTAACCGGAACAATCTTATGGGGGCGAATGTGTACTGGAAATGCCAACAACGGATCAGATATTTCCATTGGCCCGGATGCCTATTATGTAACCGGGAGCTATAATGATGGCGCACAATTCGGTATACAGGTACTTCATGCCTATGGCAATAACCACAACCTGTTTGTTGCGAAATACAGCAAAGCAGGATCTCTCCAATGGATTCAAACACAGACCGGCCCGGCCGAGGTTCACGGACTAAAGGTTTCAACCAATAACAACGACCGCATTCTGGTGGCAGGTGAGTTTGCTTCGAAGATAGACGACCTCGAATATGAAAGCAAAGGAAGTCTTGACATGGTCCTGTTATGTTATGACCCAAACGGAGGCTTGCAATGGTCCAAACCGATAGGTGGGATTAATGCAGACAAGACCAATGGAATTGCTACCGACGGTGAGGATTTTTATCTGACCGGAATGTTCTCGGATAGTGTTCTGTTTTCGGATACAACGATCGTAGCAGGAGGCATCAATGCGACCTTTATCATGAAATTGGACCAATTTGGAAACAGACACTGGTTTCGCCAACTGGCAGGAACCGCCAATAATGGAGCGGAAATCGCCCAGGAAGATGTGTATGTATGGTTAGTTAAGGCCATTGATTGTTACGGTGAGAAATGGCGACGAACCGGCCATGTAGCATTAATACGATGATTTCAAATTGATTATACACTGGATCTCCCAAGCTTCAAGTATGACTACAAACACTTCAAAACAGAGTTACAATGAGAACATTTATTCACAAAAAAACAGAGGCGTGTCTGCCCGAAAGTCAGGCACTTAAGACAGACATTGATTCCGTGAATAACCTGCTGAGGGTTATTGAAGTATTTCAACGAAGATTACTTACGATCACAATGGTGTTCCTGATCGTAATTGCAAACACATTTCAGGCATCTGCCCAGAGTCAAACTTCCGAGGAAGATTATGAAATCGGTCGCATTTATGTAAAACTGAAAGATGACGCACCTTGTCAATTCAGGACCCGCAACACCGAAAGATTGGCCATCGAAAACCTGCCTTGCCTGGTTCCCCTTAAAGAAACATATAACATTCAGGCACTTTCCAGCCCGTTCTATTTCTCGAAAAGCGACAAGCTTTCACGTACTTTCGAAGTCACTTTCTCGAATACAGACAAGGTCATGGATCTTATTCAGGAATTGGAAAAGGATCCAACCATTGAATACGCTGAACGCATTCCGGTTCACCATTTACATTACACACCCAACGATCCCTTATACAGCAGCAATAACATGTGGCACCTGTTTAAGATCAGGGCCGGAGAGGCATGGGATATCGGCCGCGGTGATCCCAATATTGTGGTTGCTATCGTAGATGGCGCCATATCCGTAGAACATAGTGATCTTAAACCGGTCATCTGGAGTAACGCCGATGAAATAGCCGGCAATGGCATCGATGATGACAACAATGGATTTGTGGATGATTACCGGGGGTGGGATTTCGGGAACAGTGACAATGACCCCAGTCCCGAATCAACATCCGGCAACAACTGGAATCATGGAAGCCATACCGCAGGAATTGCCGGCGCCGCAACAGATAACAACAACGGCATTGCTTCGATTGGCGCCGGTGTTTCCATCATGCCCTTGAAAACCGGATATGAATGTGGTGGCGTATGTCTTCGAAATACAACACAAGCCATCACCTATGCTGCAGAAAATGGCGCAAACGTCATCAGTATGTCGTTCGGAAGCACTAATTCAAGCACCACAGACCAAAATGCCATCACCAATGCATACAACAACGGGGTTGTGCTGGTAGCTTCCGCCGGAAACAGTGGCGGACAAACCAGCAACTATCCGGCCATGTATAGCGAAGTCATAGCGGTTGCCAATACCACAGAGAATGACACCAAAAACTCCGGGTCTACTTACGGAACGTGGGTGGATGTAAGTGCACCCGGAACCAACATATATAGTACCGGCTACCCGAGCAGTTACTACAATAATACGGGCACCTCCATGTCCGCCCCACTGGTTTCCGGACTTGCCGGGCTTCTACTTTCCATCAACCCCAATTTGACACCGGCTCAGGTAAAACAGTGCATCACCAGCACCGCTGTAAACATTGACAATCTTAATCCGTCCTATGCCGGTAAACTCGGATCGGGCCGTATTGATGCACGTGCTGCAGCGGAATGTGCAGCCCAGGGAACACAACCAACGGCGAACTTCACCTCATCGATGAACAATTGCGATGGTACGGTTACATTCACCGATATTTCCACCAGCGCCACATCATGGAGCTGGAATTTTGGCGACGGTGGAACATCCAGTCAAGCAGATCCAACACACACATACAGTTCTGCGGGCACATATACCGTAACACTTACGGTCACCAACAGCAATGGCACCGATGTAAAAACCGCATCCATCACTGTAAACATACTAACTGCCCCCACCGTACAGGGCGATCAGGTTTGCGAAGGCACACAGGCTTCCTTAACCGCATCTGGAAGTGGATCGGGGGCATCATACAATTGGTATGATGCCGCCACCGGAGGCAACCTCATTTTCAGCGGCACCAACTACGCACCCACACCCACCACTACCACTACCTATTATGTCTCGGCACTTAACACTGTCAGTCCGCAGGATATGGAACCACAGGCGAATTCAATTGGTGGAGGTGGGTATTTCACCGCTAATTCAGATCACGGTTTGTTCTTTGATGCCCTGGCAAAGTTTACATTGAAATCTGTAAAAGTATATGCCAATACTGCCGGTAACCGGACCATCGAAGTTCTGGATGGTCAGGGTGGCAATGTGCTTCATTCCAAAACTGTTGACATTCCGGCTGGAGACAGTCGGGTTACTTTGGATTTCGTTATAGAACCTGGACATGGGATGTTTATTAAAGTAAGCGGAAATACGGTTGACCTTTACCGCAACTCTGACGGCGCCAGCTTCCCATATACCCTCAATGACATTGTTTCCATTACCGGGACCAGTGCTTCCGCCAACACCTATTATTACTACTTTTACAACTGGGAAGTGCAGGGCTTTGGTTGTGAAAGTGCAAGAACACCTGTCACTGCGGATGTATTCAACGTACCGGCAGCCACCATCACCTCGGGCACATCCGTGTTATCTTGCGACCAAAGTGGCTATACATATCAATGGTATCTCAATGCGGGGTTGATCTCCGGAGCCACCAACATCAGCTACTCACCTTCTCAGGCAGGATATTACCAGGTAAGCATTGAGGACGGAAACGGATGTTCTTCTTTGTCTGATTCAGTATACTGGGCTCCGGTGGGGGTTCCCAACACCCCTTCCGAAGCGTCCTTCAGATTATTCCCTAATCCCAACCACGGGCAGTTTACACTTTCTTTCGGGGATCATGCAAGCGGTACATGGGAATTGACTCTTGTTGACATGATTGGACAAACCATCATGCACCGTCAAATATACATTATCCCTCAATCATCTATGAACATTGAACTTCCGGGTATAGAAAAGGGGATATACTTCATTAACATCAAGAGTGAACAGTGGTCGTTAATGAAGCAGGTGGTCGTGGAGTAGTGACCAGGGTGCTTACCTAACCAGCACCCATGTATGCTTCAAAAAAGCCCCTTCAGTTGAAGGGGCTTTTTATTTGCTATTTGCATTGACATCAGGCTGTTTCCCGGGCAACCATTTCAAGCGCAGCATTTAATGTTTTGCTTGGCCTCATGGCTTTTGACGCCAACTGATCATTGGGATGATAATAACCACCAACGTCCACAGGCTTTCCCTGAACACCGATTAACTCCTGAACAATGGTGTCTTCCTTCTGGGTTAACTCATTTGCCAAAGGCGTAAATATAGCCTGGAGTTCGGCATCTTCTGTTTGCTTTGCCAGTGCCTGAGCCCAGTACAAAGCCAGGTAAAAATGGCTACCACGATTATCGATGCCACCTACTTCACGGGTGGGTGATTTGTCGTTGTTAAGGAAAACACCTGTCGCTTCATCCAGTGTATCTGCCAGCACCTTGGCTTTCTTATTACCGGTAACACCAGCAAGATGGTCTAACGATACCGCAAGTGCGAGAAACTCCCCGAGCGAGTCCCAGCGAAGATAATTCTCATGGTTAAATTGTTGAACGTGCTTTGGAGCGGAACCACCGGCTCCGGTTTCGAACAAGCCTCCTCCGTTCATAAGCGGAACGATAGACAACATTTTAGCGCTGGTACCTAGTTCTAGAATAGGGAACAGATCGGTCAGATAGTCCCGAAGTACATTTCCAGTAACAGAGATGGTATCCTTGCCTTCCTTGCTTCGTTGCAATGAAAATTTAGTTGCTTCCACCGGTGACATGATGTGAATTTCCAAACCGGAAGTGTCATGATCTTTCAGGTACATATTCACCTTTTTAATCAACTCGGCATCGTGGCTCCGGTTCTCATCTAACCAGAATACAGCAGGCACTCCGGTGGCTCTGGCACGATTCACAGCCAGCTTAACCCAATCACGGATCGGGGCGTCCTTTACCTGACACATTCTGAAAATATCACCCGCACCAATGCTTTGTTCGAGTATCACATCACCCGATGCATTCCTCACCTGAACTTTTCCGTTGGCCTTCAATTGAAACGTCTTATCGTGGGAGCCATACTCTTCCGCCTTCTGCGCCATCAAACCAACATTCGATACGCTTCCCATAGTGGCCGGATCAAAAGCACCGTTCTTCTTACAGAACTCGATGGTCGCCTGGTATACACCGGCATATGAGCGATCCGGAATAATCGCCTTGGTGTCCTGCTGTTTGCCATCTGCATTCCACATCTGTCCGGATGCCCTTATCATGGCAGGCATCGACGCATCCACAATCACATCGCTCGGAACATGCAGGTTGGTGATGCCTTTATCGGAATCAACCATGGCCAATGCCGGACGCTGCGCGTAAAGTAACTTAATATCTTCCTCTATGGATTTCTTTTGATCATCGGGCAACCCCTGTATTTTGCTATATACATCACCCAGTCCATTATTCGGATCAACTCCCAACTGCGCGAATGTATCCTTGTATTTATCAAAGATCTCTTTATAAAAGACGGATACGGCTGCACCGAAAATGATCGGGTCCGACACTTTCATCATGGTCGCCTTAAGGTGAATGGAGAACAGCACATTTTTTTGCATCGCATCTTCCATCTGACCTTGCAGAAATGACTTCAGTTTGCCCATGCTCATGGCAGAAGCATCAATCACTTCGCCTGTCAATACCGGCACTTTATCTTTCAATACGGACTCTTGTCCATCCTCCGATACAAACACAATGCTTAGGTTTTCTTCCGCTGAAACGGTAACCGATTTTTCACTTCCAAAAAAATCACCTTCACTCATGCTGGACACGTGTGATTTGGAATCCGCACTCCACGCTCCCATGCGGTGGGGATTTTGCTTCACATAATTTTTAACGGCTTTTGGTGCGCGGCGATCCGAGTTACCTTCTCTTAAGACAGGGTTGACCGCGCTGCCTTTAATTTTATCATATCTCGATTTTATTTCCCGCTCCCGGTCATCTTTTGGCTCTTCGGGGTAATCAGGCAATGCATAGCCCTGATCCTGCAATTCTTTAATTGCCGCCGTCATTTGGGGAATTGATGCGCTGATATTGGGCAATTTGATAATGTTGGCTTCAGGTGTCTGTGCCAATTCACCAAGTTCAGTAAGCGCATCCGCAACTTTTTGCTCGGCCTTAAGAAAGTCCGGAAAATTTGCAAGAATGCGTCCTGCGAGGGATATATCCCTGGTTTCCAAATGCACACCGGCTGGTACCGCGAATGCTTTTACAATAGGCAAAAATGAATACGTGGCCAGTGCCGGCGCTTCATCGGTCTTGGTATAGATAATGCGGGATTCTTTGCTCATGATTTTTTCTATCTGAAAATAAATAAGGTTCTACAGAATACGTCGCCGAAGTTACCAATTAAAGCGCATAATGCCGAACACATCTCTTTTGGAAATAACAAATCAGACACCAACCTTTTCCATTAAAAAAGCCGGCCTCAAATCGAAGCCGGCTTTATGCATTGCATTGGTCACACAAAACAAATTAACTGTAAATATCACCCGGGTCGTCCGGATCGTCGGAACCACCGCCACCGGGGCAGTTCAGATCACCGTTATTCTTTTTACCATCCACATAATTCTCGTTGATCGAGGTCAACGCAGCATGGACATCAGATAAAGTATAATCACTTTGGCAACCACCCAGAATTTTATTGGCTTCGGCCAGGACCTCGTCAACCGTCAGTCCATCCAGGGCACCACCGATAATGGTAGCATCTCCAAGGCGGTTAGGGCTTTGAGAAAAATTGGCATCGTAGTCATCCATGGTGACACTGATGGTTGCGGCAACGAGTTGACCGCAAAGGTTCCCCAGGCCGTCAGTTACATCGGTATAGTTGGCATTCAATGCTGTCGAAGGTCCGCCTTGTGGCAGAAAATCGGAGACAGCCTGTGAATTTGTAAGGGTAAGGGTATAATCACAACCAACAGTGAGGCCATTCGGGAAGGCCAATGCAAAATTCGCAGCAAGGTAGGCACCCGGATTATTGCCATGTGGCTTAGAGCCCCAGCCACCCATCGTTTGGGTACGGAACTGACAGCTATCAACCTGATCTGTATTGTTGGTATGATCGTTCGGATTAATGGGATCCAGGTTACTGTCCTGTCCACCAAGACCGAACAGGCTTCCTTTCTCACAGCCTCCCAGCGCAAAGACAACTGCCAGGCATAGTACTTGAATGATTGGCTTCTTCACAAATATTGCTTGTTTTGGTTACGGAATTCAAATGTAAGAAATTAACCAGGATGATCCAAAAGTTTAAACACACCAGGAAGTATAAAATTTAGCTTTCCAATAAGCAAAGAATATCCCTAAATCCCTTTAACCCAACCACCATCCACTGGCAAAGACACACCATTAATATAGGATGCCCTTTCGCTGGCAAGAAAAGCGACTGCTGCCGCAAACTCCTCCGGTTTGGCAAAGCGTCCAAGCGGTATTTCGTTTTTTGCATCTGCAAAGCCGGGGGTTGATTTTATCAGGGACAACAAGCGCTCTGTCTCAGTAAAACCAGGCATGACATTATTAACCGTGATATTATAAGGCCCCAGTTCATTGGCCAGGGTTTTCATTAGACCAACAACTGAAGACCGCACTGCATTGGACAGAATAAGATTGTTCACCGGTTGCTTCACAGCTTGCGAAGTAATCGTGATAATTCGACCCCACTTGCGTTCTTTCATACCGGGTAGAAATCCGCGAATCAGCGCAACCGCACTCACAAGCAACTGCTGAAACGCCTGTTCCCATACCGAATCATCATGCGTCTCAAACAAACCTGCAGGTGGACCACCGGTGTTGGTAACTAAAATATCTATATGTCCGCATTTTTCAAGTGCCTGAGAAATAATACGGTTCCTATCCTCAGCAACGGATAGGTCACCGGCAAAAACATGAACAGGCTGATCGGAAATAGCTACCACCTCTTGCTTTGCCATAT